>NZ_JBXAFS010000006.1:0-257121 GCF_058793355.1 Afipia sp. MLSD5-FHT05B12 | reverse complement strand
TTGCAACCCGCCCCAACAGGGGGCAGAACCAGAACAGACTCTCCTTATAAACGAGGGCAACTCGGGGAGCAGGTCACAGTTCTTGCACTTCTGCTTCTTCTTGATGTTTGGTCCTTTTTCATTCGCCATGGCGTTATCCAAGATGATGTGTTGCGATAAGCGAAGAAAATTTCTCGCCCCTTCTATGACAATCAGGCAGTCTCGTGTAAGGCACGATCGTAGCATGGTCCGGCGAGGGTCAGAACAAGTTAAAAACGGCGCATGGCTCGCACCCTGCGCCCAGATGAACTATTGCCAAGTATGAGCTTTACGTCTTCCGCCGCCGGCTCGGTCGTGAACCGGCGGCCAGATTCCATCTTTCATCCCAGCGCGAACGCGAGACGCGTCAAGCGAAGCACATTATTGCCCGTGCTTGGCAAGCTCCTGGTCTGTCAGATCCCAATCCTGCCACAGCTTCAGAACAGCCAGCAGGAACACAACGGCGCCAACGCCGGTGTGCCAGAACCTGAGCATGCCGTCGCTTGAATAGCCCAGAAGGTATGGCGCTGCGATCAGCCAGAGACCGAGTACCATCTCACCCGCTTCTTCCCAGCGCTGAAGCGCGATGTACTCCATCTGGGCAAGGCCAAACACGAGAACGCCGGCCAGGACCGTACACAGTATCGCGAATCCGGGCTCCGGCAGCGTACCAAACCCATAGTTTGCCTGTCCCGTGAGCCAGGGCGACAGCACGATCAGCAGGCCCAACAGCATGCCGAACCAATCTTCCCACTTTCGATGAGTGTCGAAAAACCGAATGCCAGACATGTAAAACCTCCTTCAAAAAGAGGCATACGTCGGCGGGCCTGCTGTCGTCACATTCCGACTTAAAGACGACCGTTCGGCCGCATCGGAGTATGTCCGACTTTAAACGTATGAAACCCGCCGGTCCTTGCAAGGTCCCGACGACGGATTTTGTTGCCAGCAAGTGACCGCAGTGCAGTGCGGCGGATAGCTCGCCTTGGCGCATGAAATATTGATAGACTTTGCGAACTGACCATCGGAAATGGAAGCTGACAATGACCGGTGCCGTGCGGAATAACCCCGCTGAAAACCGCTATGAACTCGACGTTGAAGGTCATATCGCAGCGACCTACTACGAACTCTCCGGCAGCGTGATCACTTTTGTCCATACCGAAGTACCGGACGCGCTCGGAGGCCGGGGCATTGGCTCGCACCTAATAAAGGGAGCGCTCGATCAGGTACGCGCCGCCGGGCTGAAAGTCGTCGCCCATTGCCCTTTCGTGAAGGCTTATATCGGCAGGCATCAAGAGTACGCCGATCTCTTGAAGTAAATTCGCACGACGCAATTCAACAGCAGAACGCAGGCTCCATGGATCAAGGCATCGTCCGCAACAATACCGCCCTCAGCCGCTACGAACTCGACGCAAATGGCGCAACCGCCTTTGCCAATTATCGGCTTGCAGCGGGGAGAGTGATCATCACCCACACCGAAACACCTCCCCCTTTGCGCGGCCGAGGCATTGCGTCGAGGCTTGTGCAAGGCGTGCTGGAGCAGATCCGGGCCGACGGCTTAAAGGTCGTCGCGGGCTGCGGTTTCGTTGTGGACTATCTGGAGAAGCACCCGGAATTCGCAGACGTCGTGGCTTAGTCCACTCCACATGCCGCGTAAGCGCCCATCGAAGGGTTTTACTTGCTCAGCAGCGAACCGTGCCGATCAAACGCTGTCAGACAATCTTGATCGACATATCCGGCAAGCCTTCCAGCTTACAGAGTATGACATCGCCTTTCACAACCGGTCCGACATTCTCCGGCGTACCGGAATAAACGATGTCACCTGCTTTCAGTTCACAGGCTTCCGAAAGCTTCGAGATCTGTTCCGCCACGTTCCAGATCATGTTGTTGAGGTCAGAGCTCTGCTTCACCGTTCCATTCACGGCAAGCGAGATCGCGCCCTTGGTGAAATGGCCGGTCTTGGTCACCGGGTGAATCGGCCCAAGCACCGCGGAATTATCGAAGCTCTTGCCGATCTCCCACGGTTTTTTCTGGTCACCCATCGCGCGTTGAAGATCGCGGCGTGTCATATCGAGACCGAGTGCATAACCGTAGACGCAATCGAGCGCCTTATCCGGCGAAATGTTGGAGCCGCCTGATTTCAGCGCGGCCACCAGTTCAACTTCGTAATGATAGTTCTTGGTTAGTGGCGGATACGGATGGTCCCCAACTGTGCCTATCGCCACGTTCTGAATCGCGTCCGTCGGCTTCTGGAAAAAGAATGGCGGCTCCCGCGTCGGATCGGATCCCATTTCGCGCGCATGCGCAGCGTAGTTGCGGCCGATGCAATAAATGCGACGGACCGGAAAAACCTCTTTCAGACCGACGATGGGGATCGTCGCCTGTGCGACAGGGAAGACTGCCTTCAAGCCAATCTCGGCATCTGCCGTCTCGCCAAGTGCTGCCGTCCCGGCAAGGGCGGCCGCTCCACCAGCCAGGATGTTTCTGCGATTGAATTTGGTCATGGTCGTTTCCCGTTTACTTTATTGGCTTTGCGCACTTGCCACTTGTTAACTTGCGGCGGTGAACAATGGTTCGGAAGCGTTGGTATTTTGTATGCCGGAGACGATTATTTGAACAGAGGCCTCGCACGCAAACATTGGTGTGCGGCGCAACGAAAAAGGCCCGCCAATGGCGGGCCTTTCAAAATACGGCGCGAAGCCGCTGGTGTTAGTGCTTCAGGTCGTCCGGCAGCTTGCCGCCGTTCGCCGCAAGCTTGGTCATGACCTGCTTGTGCAGCCAGATGTTCATCTTGGCGGAGTCGCTGGTGTCGCCGTCGTACTTCAGTTCCTTCGCCAGCTCCTTGCGAGCGCCCAGACTTGAATCGATATCGAGAGCCTTCATCAGGTCCACGATCGACGTACGCCATTCGAGCTTTTCACCCTTGGCAGCGACGGCCTTGTCGAGAATTGGCGCGACATCCACCATCGGCACGCTGGCGCCACCGCCAGCAGCCGATCCAGCGCCGCCGGCGGGCTCGGCCGCTTCGGCCTTGGTGCCGAAAATCGCGCCCATGATCTTTCCAAAAATGCTCATCTGTAAACTCCCGATAACCCGTCGATTGACTGGTGGATCTGATTGGCGCTTCCCCTGCAATTCCGGCAGCACCGAACCGGTATCACGCAAGAGTGTAGACGTCCGATCAGACCTTGCCAATGCAGCACATTAACATTGCATCGCGGCGATTTGTGTCAAAAGCGCCAAAAAGACGCCACAATGACTCCGGTGTGACAACTCTGATAGTAAGCAAGACTCAAACGTATTTCTGTTCGCACCTATTGCGCTTTGCGTCAGCGTGATCTCCCTACCGTTGATGCTCGGCAGTCATACGAGCGCCATTTCCCCGCCAGGCTGTTTTCATGGGGCGCAAGAACCGCTCATCGCGCCTCAGCAACTGCAAGCTCAGGCGTCAGGCCCGTTGCCTGCCACTCTGCGGTTTGGCATGGATACCTCACGGTAGTATCAGAAGACGGCTCATGTTCGACGCGGTGGTTTTTGCAGGCGGTGGCAACCGCTGTTACTGGCAAGGCGGCTTCTATGAGGCTGCGGCAGCGCGTCTTGGCCTGTCGCCCAAACTCGTGGTCGGCGCAAGCGCCGGCGCGTTCGCGGCAGTCTATTCGCTGCTTGAAGCCGGCCCAGCGGCCCGCGCTCGGGTGATTGGCGCCTGCAATCCCAAACTGAAGAATTTTGATTTCGCCGCATGGCGCACAGGCAAACCGCTCTGCCCGGTCGGTCCAATGTTCCGAGAACTCCTCGACCAGATCATCGATGCGAGCGCCTTCAGGCGGCTGCAAGACATGACCGACTTTCGGATCGCAGTCTCGCGATTGCCGCGCGGCCTGTCCCCATCGATCGGCGCGGCCCTCGGCATTGGTGTCTATCAACTCGAAAAGAAACTCTTTCACCCGGTGCATCCGCGGTTCGGGCGTGCGCTGGGTTTCCAGTCCGAGTTCGTCGCGGCCGACTCCCTGAACGATCCGCAGCAGTTTCGTGAGGCGTTGATGGCCAGCAGCGGCGTGCCACCATTCATGCCGGTCACCAACGTCGCTGGACGGCCAGCCTTCGATGGCGGGCTGGTTGATAACGTCCCGGTTGAACCGCTTGCGCCGATAGAAGCTGCTGACGGCCGCTCACTGGTGCTGTTGACTCGCGTCTACAACACGATCCCGCACATAAAGGGACGCACCTATGTACAGCCCTCGCGGAAGATCGGCGTCGGGCAATTCGATATCCGAGATCCGGATGGCATCCGGGACGCTTACGAACTCGGTCTCAAGGACGGCGACGCATTTGCAGCCTCGCTCAATCGGTGAGGAGTCCTGATCCTCAGAGCGACACGTTTTAGCCGCGGTTGCGCGCGAGATTCGCGGTGTATTCATGTTCGCAGCAGGCGCTCAGATGACCGCTGGTTTGCTCTCACGCGCAACTTTTGCCGCCTTCATGTTTCTCGTGCCTGCTTCGCGAGCATCCACAGCGTCCTGCGGCTCCGGCAGTTTCGAGAACTGGCTGGATAACTTCAAGAAGGAGGCTGCGGCGGAGGGAATCTCCCAGCAGGCTATCTCGCAGGGGCTGAACGGCGTCACGCTCGACAACTCTGTCCTCTCACGCGACCGGTCGCAGCATGTCTTCCGCCAGAGCTTCGAGGAGTTTTCCGGCCGGATGGTCCCGCCGCGGTTGGCGGCTGGCGCCAACAGGATGAAGCAGCTCGGCTCGGTATTCTCCCGCATCGAGCAGCGCTATGGTGTCCCCGGCTCCATTCTTGTTGCGATCTGGGGACTTGAGACAGACTACGGCGCCAATATCGGAAAATTTCCCACCATCCGTTCGGTCGCAACGCTGGCCTACGATTGCCGGCGTTCCGAGATGTTTCGCGCTGAACTGAAAGATGCCCTGCGCATTGTCGATCAAGGCGATCTGTCGCCTGCAGACATGCGCGGAGCCTGGGCGGGTGAAATCGGGCAAACGCAGTTCATGCCGTCGTCGTACATCAAATTTGCCGTCGACTTCGACGGTAACGGGCGGCGTGACCTGCTGCGCAGCGCACCCGATGTGTTGGCCTCCACTGCGAATTTCCTCGCCAGTCATGGCTGGAAGCGCGGTCAACCATGGGACCCCGGCAGCGAGAACTTCGCGGTGATCCAGCAGTGGAATAAAAGCGAGGTCTATTCGAAGACGATCGCCTATTTCGCGAGCCAGCTCGATCGCACGCCTTGAGCGATGATGCGGCAGCACTCTGCCGCATCATCGCATCCATTGCGCTTAGTGCTTATGAACCGGCTCGCTGGTTGCTCCCATCGCATTGACGTCGAAGCTGACATCGAGCTTGCCCGCTTTCTCGAATGTCAGTGTGGCTGTCAGCTTGCCGCCCTGCTTCAGCGGCTGCTTGATGTCCATGAACATCATGTGGAAGCCACCGGGCTTCAGTTCGACCGTCGCGCCGGGCTTGATTGTCAAGCCATCCGCCAGCGGCCGCATCTTCATCACGCCGTCGGTCATCGACATCTCGTGAATTTCCACTCGGTCCGCACCGGCCGAGACCGCGCTGACAAGCCGATCGGCGGACTTTCCTGTGTTGGTGATCTTGAGATAGCCGCCGGCAATCCTGGCTCCGCCCGGCGTCGCACGCGTCCACGCCGACGCCACGATCAGGTCACCGGCCTTCAAGGTGTCACTGCCCGACTGGGGCGCGGCCATCTTCCCGTGGTCCATCTGGCTGTGATCATGCGCCTGCGCAACCGTGGTGTTGTCGGCAACGATCCGCAGCACGGGAGCCGGCGATTTCAGGCTGTGCGGATTCTGCCCTTCCGATACAATCTGATCCCAGCGAACCTCGCCCCCGGCGCACTGCTGAACCGTCGGGAAGGAGATCGCCTGCCCCGATGGAAAATCCGTGATGAAGCTGGAGAAGACGAATTCGTCATAGTTGTCGTCCGCCAGCGATCCGCCCGACCACACGACTTCCTTGGGTCCCTCTGTCACGGCCTTGCCATGGCTCTGATAGGACTTGGCGTAAGAGCCGCGAGCAATTGTAAGTGTCCATCCCGTTTTTGGCATGGGCTTTACGCCGATGACGCCTTCCGGAATCTGGATGCGAACGGTTTGGGTCGCTGCGCCGTCGCAGCCGTGAGGCACCTGGAACACTGCCTTGTAGTACGCGTTGGCGCGCGCTTCTCCGGTCGCGAGCGTCACGTGGGCGAATGCAGATGGTTGCGAAGCAATGACAGCCGTTACCGTCAGGCCAGCGCCGGTCAGCAGCCGCTGAAGGCCGCGGAAGTTGATGATCATGTTGTCCTCGAATGATGCTGAAAGAGAGTTCCGAAAGCAGGTCTCAAGTCAGCTCCGGCGGAGCCCTGGCCGAAAAGGCCAGTTGTCGTTCAATCTCCGGCAGCGCCGCCTGCCGGGAAGCCGACATCCGGTCGTAGGCCGTGGCGGACGTCAGGAGCACCATTCGATCGGGCGGCGCAGCTATCTGACCAGCCAGGCAGGCGCTGAAGCAATCGTGAGGCGTGTTCGGCTGGCCCGGCTCACTGTCGCCTGAAGATATCGCGCCAGAGCAAATAGCGCTGACGCCACTCGCCACCCCGGCTGCGGCTTGGGTACCGCTCCAGACCGCCAGAAGAGCCTGAATCACCATCGCCTGCGACAGCACAATGGTCAGGAGCAACCAGCGAACTGAATAGCTATTCCGCATCCAGCGGCTATGCCACGCCGTCGCGTGGCCGTCCACGATTCGGCGCAACGCCTTCGGCATTCCGAGATCCATTTGCCGCAAATGCAGCATAAATGAATCTATATTCATTATTAATTGATGGGTGAGCACCCTACGTGGGCGGAAGTAACGCTCCCGTGCGCCATTTCTCCAGGACATGGCTTAGCGTGATGGCCTATTCCACCGTCATCGACCCGGGTGGAGCGGAATTTGTGTCTCCTTTGCGTCAACCCGATGAAATATTGGCCTAAAAAGAGAAGTCAGGTCATATTTTAGGATCAGATTTTAGCTGAAAGATTAATCACTTCTTACGGTAGGTATGCGCCATAAGCTTAGCTGCATCGCAACATTTGCGGTGTTGCAGCGCAGAATCGTACCCTATATTCAGTTCCAACGATGACGCTACTCCAAGAGCTGAATCGGGATTACGAAGGAGACTACCATGCTGCTCTCATTTATCCGCGCTATCCAGGCGTTCCGCGACTATCAGCGCAATGTTGCTGAGCTGTCCCAGTTGAGCGATCGGGAACTGGCCGATATCGGGCTTGACCGCTCTGATATCCAGCGGGTCGCAGCCGGCGCCTACAACGGCTAAACGCCGCGAACTGCATCACGAACGGATTACGCCCGCCCCTGCGCGGGCGTTGTCGTATCTGGCGCACGACACTGATAGTCGCACCTGGCATCAAACGTTGCGTCGTGGCCCTGCGGGTTCTAGTTGTGAGCAATGACAGCTCACATCAATCATGAAACAGACGCCGTCCACGTGATCGGCGGCGGGCTCGCCGGCTCGGAAGCCGCGTGGCAGATCGCCAATTCCGGCGTCAATGTCGTGCTGCACGAGATGCGTCCGACCCGCACGACCGACGCACACCGCACCGACAGCCTCGCCGAACTCGTCTGTTCCAATTCGTTTCGCTCCGACGATGCGGCCAATAACGCGGTCGGCCTGCTGCACGCGGAACTCCGCAGGCTGAACTCCCTCATCATGCGCAGTGCCGACGCCAATCAGGTGCCGGCAGGCGGCGCGCTTGCGGTGGATCGCGACGGCTTTTCAGCAGCCGTCAGCACAGCGCTGGCCGCGCATCCCAAAATCAAAATCCGCCGCGAGGAAATCGCCGGGCTCCCGCCGGCAGACTGGCAGAACGTGATTGTCGCAACCGGACCGCTGACATCGCCCGCGCTCGCCGACGCTATCCGGGGGCTGTCCGGCGAGGATGCCCTCGCGTTCTTCGACGCCATTGCACCCATCGTTCATCGCGACTCCATCAACATGGAGATCGCGTGGTTTCAGTCGCGCTACGACAAGATCGGGCCCGGCGGCACCGGCGCCGACTATCTCAACTGTCCGATGACCCGCGAGCAATACGACGCTTTTGTCGACGCGCTCATCGCCGGTGAAAAAACCGATTTCAAGGAGTGGGAGACCAACACACCCTACTTCGACGGTTGCCTGCCGATCGAGGTGATGGCCGAGCGCGGCCGCGAAACGCTTCGCCACGGGCCGATGAAGCCGGTTGGACTAACCAATCCACGCGATCCTACCGTCAAGCCTTATGCGATCGTCCAGCTTCGCCAGGATAACAAGCTCGGCACGCTCTATAACATGGTCGGTTTCCAAACCAAGCTCAAGCATGGCGCGCAGACCCATGTGCTTCGCGCCATCCCCGGACTTGAGAATGCAGAGTTCGCGCGGCTCGGCGGCCTGCATCGCAACACCTTCCTGAATTCGCCGAAACTGCTCGATCCGCAATTGCGACTACACGCGCAGCCGCGCCTGCGGTTCGCCGGACAGATGACGGGATGCGAAGGCTACGTGGAATCCGCAGGTATTGGTCTGCTCGCGGGACTGTTCGCAGCGGCTGATGTCAAGCGAAGCAATATCGTGCCGCCCCCGCCAACGACCGCGCTCGGTGCGCTGCTAGGACACATCACCGGCGGCCATATTGAAACCATCGATGCAGGGCCGCGCTCATTCCAGCCCATGAATATCAACTTCGGACTGTTTCCGCCGCTGGCTTCGCCGCCGACCAAGAAGCCGGATGGATCGCGGCTGCGCGGAAATGAAAAGACAGTCGCGAAGAAACAGGCGATCAGCGCGCGTGCGCTGTCGGATCTGGATCGCTGGATCGCGGAGACGCAACAAGTCTCCGATGCGGCGTAAAACTGATCTCAACAAAATAGCCGCATGACAGAATTTGATTATGCGACTGCAACGCCCGGCGATCACCCGCGCGTGTCAGGTCTTGAACGGCTTCGCGCGTGCCGCCCGCCATGTCGTCCAAAGCATGCCAAGTCGCGACAACAACGGCGGAGTGAATGGCTCCGATGTCTCCAACCGCATTAGACTTTTTCCGATCACCGCGAGCGGCAGGAAGGCGGGACGCGCGGCGGACGGCGCATCTTCAAGCAACAACAGGGCTTGCTTCATCTGCATATCCGCTTCGCGGCGCAAATGCGCCAGCACATCCTCGAGCGGCTGGCTCATCTGCCGCAAAAAGAACTCCTCGGCAATCACGCCATGAAGATTCATCAGATCGCCCGGCAGATAAAGCTGACGGCGTGCGGTCTGGCGCGGCAACGCCAGCATGACATCCACGAGCCCCTCCGCGATCCCGGCATGCTCGGCGATGCGGGCGACCACCGGTGAATTCACACCGAGTACCTTCGCGCGCAAGGCATACAGCGCCGCGGCCGTGTCCCGGCAATGGGCTTCGAGCGCCGCCATATCGGGCATGGGGTCGTCATAAACATCGAACACATGCGCGTCGATCAGACGAACGAGCGTCTCGATCGGAAGGTCGTACAGGGCGATCGCGCGCAGCAATTCGGCCGCGACGGGATTGGCTTCGGCTTCGCCACGAGAGCCCTGCCCCTCGCCCGTCAAAACATCGCGCCACCATTGCAGGCGGATTTCACCAGGCAGCGGCTGGCTTACATGATCTCGAACATGGGCGACCTCGGCATTGAACGCCGCCAGCGCAAGCCACGCCCGCCGCGAGTCCGGCGACACGAACAGGCTCGCGGCATAGGTTCGAAAATCCTGCGCGCGCGCCAGATCGGCGCAAAACGCCGCGGCATCGTTGCTGCTGGATGCACCGCTCATGGAACAGCAATCAGCGCCGCCGCGACGCGCCGCCGTTCGCCCATCATGACGTTGTAGGTGCGGATCGCCGGCCCCGTCTGCATGGTGTCCAGCACGATATGGACCTGACGCAGAGCATTGCGCAGCGGCGCGGGCGCGATCCAGACGCCATTTCCGGTGCCGATCAGCAACGTATCGATGTCATTGGCATGCTCGAACACGCGCGCCAGCGAATACCGGTCGATGTCCTTGGGATCGTTGACCGGCCACGCCCAGATCGCATCCGGCAGGCACAGTAGCGAGCCGCGATGCGACATCTCGGCGAACCGGAAACCACCATTGCCGTAGGCATCGATCGGCGCCGATCGCGGAAGATGCAGCGCATCCGGCGCGCGATCTACCATTACGGCTTCGACGGCTTGTCCTCGCCGCCCCGGTTTTCGCCCACGCCGAGATAGATCAGGATCGGCGCCGCGATGAAGATCGACGTGTAGGTGCCGACCAGCACCACGCCGAAGGTCATCGTCGCCGCGAAGCTGTGGATCGCCTTGCCGCCGAACAGCAGCAGCGCGAGCAATGCCAGCGTCACGGTGACGTGGGTGATGATCGAGCGCGACAGCGTCGAATTGATCGACGTGTTGAGCAAATCCGGCATTGGCATTTTCTTGTAGCGCCGCAACATTTCGCGGATGCGGTCATAGATAACGACCGTGTCGTTGAGCGAATAGCCGAGAATGGTGAGCAGCGCCGCGATACTGGTCAGATCGAATTCAATCTGCGTGATCGACATGAATCCGAGCGTCAGCACAATGTCGTGGACGTTGGCGATCATCGCACCGAGCGAGAACTGCCACTCGAACCGGAACCAGAGATAAATGAAGATGCCTGCGATCGCGAGCATCAGACCCACGGTGCCGTAGGCAAGCAATTCGCTCGACACGCGCGGTCCAACCACTTCGACGCGGCGATATTCTACGCTGTCGCCGAAGAGCTGGCGGACCTTCTGCACAGCCGCCTGCTGCGCCTGATCGCCACCCGGCTGTTCGGCAATGCGGATCAGAACGTCGGAGGGACCGCCGAATTGCTGAAGCTGGACGTCGCCGAAATTCAGCGTCGTGAGCTGCGCGCGCAACGCAGCGATGTCGGCGGGGCCGGACTTGGTCTGGATTTCCAGCAGCGTGCCGCCCTTGAAGTCGATACCGAAATTCAGTCCGTGCGCGAAATACAGGCCGATCGCGAGCAACGACAGCAGCGCAGAGATCGGAAAGCTGATGCGGCGGAAGCGCATGAAGTCGAACTTCGTATCGTCGGGAACGATACGCAGCGCGGGGATCACGCCGTAGATGCTGAGTACCGTCAAAATGACGATGAAGACGGCGAGAGCGATGATGATGGTCTGGGTCACGGTCTAGTGGTCCGCTTCTGACATTCGCATCCCGTTTCAGCAGCCCTCTTTGCGAATGTCAGAAGCAAAGGACCACTAGCAATTATAATTTCGAGTGGAGTCTTGGATTTGACACTCGCCGGTCGAAGCTCCCGCAAAGTGCGGGCAAATGTCAAATCCACTCCACTCCACTCGCTATCTTCAAATCGGCACGGTCTTGGGCCGCTTCCAGGCCACCCACATCGCAACAATCAGCCGCGTGACGGTGAAGGCCGTAAAAACCGTGGTCAGGATGCCAATACCGAGCGTCACGGCGAAGCCGCGCACCGGCCCGGTGCCGATATAGAACAGCACGGCGGCCGCGATAAACGTGGTGATATTGGAGTCCAGAATGGTCGCCAGCGCCCGCGTAAAGCCTGCGTCGATGGCCGAGATCGCGGTTCGTCCGGCGCGCAATTCCTCGCGGATACGCTCATAGATCAGCACGTTCGAGTCAACCGCGATGCCGACCGTCAGAACAATGCCCGCGATTCCGGGCAGCGTCAGCGTAGCGTTGAGCAGCGACAGGATGCCGAAGATCATGGCGACGTTGATCGCGACCGCGACGTTGGCGAAGAAGCCGAACAGCCGGTAGGTCAGCAGCATGAACACGATAACCAGCACCGAGCCGACATAGGATGCGAGTTCGCCCGCGGCGATCGAGTCCTGTCCGAGTCCAGGACCAACCGTGCGCTCCTCGATGATCGTGAGCGGCGCAGGCAGCGCACCCGCGCGCAGCAGGATCGCCAGATCGTTTGCGCCCTGTACAGTGAAGCTGCCGGAAATCTGACCGGAGCCGCCGGTGATCGGTTCACGGATCACAGGCGCGGAAATCACTTCGTTATCGAGCACGATCGCGAATGGCTGTCCGACGTTCTCAAGCGTTGCGGTCGCGAACTTGCGCGCGCCCGACGTATTGAAGCGGAAGCTGACGATCGGCTCGCCCGAGCGCTGATCGAAGCCCGGCTGCGCGTCGGTCAGATCACCACCCGAGACCAGCACCTGCTTCTTGATGACATAAGGCACTTTCGGCGAGGACGCGCTCATCAGGACTTCGGAGTCCGGAGGCACTCGCCCCTGCTGCGCCTGATCCGCAGGTACCGTCGAATCGACCATGCGGAAGTCGAGCTTCGCGGTCTTGCCGAGCAGTTCCTTGAGGCGGGTCGGATCCTGAAGGCCCGGCACCTGCACCAGAATGCGGTCGATGCCCTGACGCTGGATCAGCGGCTCGACGGTGCCGAGTTCGTTGATGCGGCGCTCGACGATCTGGATCGACTGTTCGACCGACTGACGGACGCGTTCGGTGATCGCGGCTGGCGGAACGGTCAGACGGATCAATCCGCCACCGGCATCGCTGACTTCGACACTGCGCTGGCCACTCGAGCCGAGCAATCCGCCGAGCGGCTGCGAGAGTTCGCGCAGCTTGGCGAGCGCGGCGGTCAGATCGGTATCCTTGACGCGGACTTCGACGCTTTCGCCGCGAACCGCAAGACCGGTGTAGCCGATCTTGGCGTCGCGCAGCGTGCGGCGCACGTCGTCGCGGACCTGATCGAGCTTGTCCTTCTTAACCGAGTTTGAATCGACTTCGAGCAGGATGTGCGAGCCGCCCTGCAAGTCGAGACCAAGCACGACGTGGCGCTGCGCCCACTTCGGCCAGCTCTTTACGGTCGCGTCAGAAAAGAAGTTCGGAACCGCACAAAGGCAGACGAGCAAGGCAGTCAGGATGACCGCCAGCGCTTTCCACCGCGTGAAATATAGCATCGAGATAACCCGTCAGATTGGTAAAGCGCGCCGCGACCAACGCGACCGGAGCATCAGCTCGCGGCGGTTTCTTCCTTGGAGTCCTTGTCCTTGGCGGGCTCACCCTTGGTCCGCACGCCGGAGATCATCTGGCGCATCTGACGAATGCGGACGCCGTCGGAGATTTCGACTTCGATCTGGTCGTCGTCGACCACCTTGGTCACCTTGCCCACGAGGCCGCCATTGGTGACGACGGTGTCGCCACGGCGGATGTTCTTCACCAGTTCCTGATGGTCCTTCAGCTTCTTCTGCTGAGGCTTGAGGATCAGGAAGTACATGATGACGAAGATCAGCGCGAACGGCAGCAGCGACATCAGCATGCTGTTGGTGTCAGTGGCGCCGGCAGCCTGAGCAAAGGCGGGAGTAATGAACATTCGAAGAGTCCTCGGGAAGGCGCCCGCCAATGGGCGAAACGCGACGTGCTGTGGCCGTTTTGGCCGAATTTGCGCGGACTATAGCGGTCAGCGCCCCAATTGCAACGGGACCGGAGGTGCCGATTTTGCCATGCATTTGTGGCGCTTGCGGGTATTCGCGGGCCTCGCTAAGGGTGCCTCCAGAGGGGGCTGAATCATGTCCAAAAAACCCAGTAAAAAGGCCTCCAGGGCCGCCGTGAAGGCGCGTCCGGGCAAGGTGGTCAAAACCGCGACAAAACGCCCTGCCGCAACGACCGATACCGAGACCGGGCGCATCGCGCTGGCGCTGGAGAGCATCGCAGCGAGCCTGAACGCATCCGCGGCCAAACCGTCGAGCGCTGATTCCTTGAAAAGCGCCGATGCGTTCGTCTGGCAGCCCAATGGCCGACTCGTGCCGGTTCCGAAGGTGAACCGCGTCGACCTCGGCCTGCTCCGGGGAATCGACCGGATGCGCGACATCCTGATCGAAAACACCGAGCGCTTCGCCAAGGGCCTGCCCGCCAACAACGCGCTTCTGTGGGGCGCGCGAGGCATGGGCAAGTCGTCGCTGGTGAAAGCGGCACACGCCAGCGTAAACGCCATGCCCGAGATGAGCGGCCGGTTGAAGCTGATTGAGATTCACCGCGAAGACATCGAGAGCCTGCCGCTGTTGATGTCGCTGCTGCGCGAGTCCAGTTTCCATTTCATCGTGTTCTGCGATGACCTGTCGTTCGACGGCAACGATGCGTCCTACAAGTCGCTGAAGGCCGTGCTCGAGGGCGGCATCGAAGGCCGGCCCGAGAACGTCATCCTGTATGCGACCTCCAACCGCCGCCATCTGCTGGCACGCGACATGATTGAGAACGAGCGCTCGACAGCGATCAATCCCGGCGAAGCGGTCGAGGAAAAGGTATCGCTGTCGGATCGTTTCGGCCTGTGGCTCGGCTTCCACAAGTGTAGCCAGGACGAATATCTTGAAATGGTGCGCGGCTATTGCAAGCACTTCGGCGTCAAGATCACCGACGACCAGCTTGTGCGCGAGGCGCTGGAATGGTCGACCACGCGCGGATCGCGCTCGGGTCGCGTGGCGTGGCAGTTCACACAGGAAATCGCCGGACGGATGGGCGTGAAGCTCGCGACGCCGTAGAGGCGAAGAGCGCTACACCGCCGTCAAGCGAGCGCGCTCTGTCCCGCCCGATGCGTTAGGCCAGAAGCGCGCCTCGTCGACGATCAACCGGCTCAGTTCAATAGAGCACGGCATCTCGTCGCCGCGCTTCCGGATCAAGACGTACTTCGCTTCCGGTAGCGGCGGCAGGCCATCCTTATCACCGAGCACGACCATCCAGGGTTCGATCTCCTCTTGTGCGAAGATCGATACCGCCAGCCCCGCCTGCACCGCCGACTTCAGACCATGCTGGTTCGCCGACGTAAAAGCCACATGCCAATCGATGCCAGAGGCCGTGAGTGCATCAACACCTATCGCACGCAACGCGCATGGCGGCGGCGAGAACGCGAATGGCAACGATGAATTCTGTGGCCGCTTGAAAGTCTCGGCGGTCGCCCAGACGAATTGCGTCTGACGAAGAACCGTTCCGCCCTCTTCGTTCGATCGGGTAATCGCGACCGCAAGATCAAGGTCACCCGCATCGACCTTGGCCCGCAGGTCAAGGCAGACGCTGACCGAAACCTCGAGCCTGACCGCCGGATACTGGCGAGCGAACCGGCCGAGCAGTTGCGGCAACCGATCTCCAATGAAGTTTTCCGGAACGCCCAGACGGATGACACCCGACGCTGTGGAGGATTGAAAGCGGCGCGTCAGTGCTTCCTGGCTTTGCAAAATCTGTTCGGCATGGCGCAGAAAATCTTCGCCGTCTTCGGTCAGCGTCAGCTTGCGCGTGGTCCGATACAGAAGCGGCCGGCCTACCTGCTCCTCCAGTCGCCGGATCTGATGGCTGACGGCGGACTGGGTCAGATTGAGCCGTCCTGCCGCGCGGGTGAATCCGCCGGTCTCGCAGACCGCGACAAAGGCGCGGAGAAGTGTGGGCTCAAAATCCATGGGTCCAAATATATGACGTATTAAACTGAAATCAACAAAATCAATTCATTTCCGTCATGAAAGGATAGCGCCCATATCCCTCAACCCGCATTTGCCACGTCCGCAGGTTGAAAAGGAATCTTCATGAGCGCCTCACCCTCCACTAGTAACACTGCCGCGCTGATCGGCGTCTGCCTCGCATCACTGATGTTCGGCCTCGAAATATCCAGCGTGCCCATCATCCTGCCGACCCTGGAAACAGCGCTGCCTGCGAACTTCAAAGACCTGCAATGGATTATGAACGCCTACACGATTGCCTGCACCACGGTGCTGATGGCGACCGGTACGTTCGCTGACCGGTATGGCCGGAAGCGGGTTTTCATCGTCAGCACCGTCGCCTTCGGAATCACATCGTTGATGTGCGGGCTGGCGCAGAGCGCATCGGTTCTGATTGCGGCCCGGTTTCTGCAAGGTCTCGCCGGCGGCGCAATGTTCACCTGCACCATCGCCATCATCTCGCATCAGTATCAGGACGAAAAACAGCGCGGCAGCGCGTTTACGGCCTGGGGCATCATCAGCGGCATCGGTCTGGGATTTGGCCCGATCATCGGCAGCACGATCAACGCAGTATCGAGCTGGCACTGGGTGTTCCTGATCCACGTCCCGCTGACTGTCCTTGCGCTCATTCCTGCCTGCGCCGGCGTCCGGGAATCTCGCGATCCGCATGCCAGGAGGCTGGATGGCTGGGGCATCGTGACGCTGACGATCGCCGTCTTCGGCCTGACCTATGTGATTACCCAGGGAGCCGACCTTGGCAGAACCACTGCGATCGGGCTCGCAGCCGTCGCCGTTGCCAGCTTCGCCGCCTTCGTGCTGGTGGAGCGCAACACCGCGCAACCGATGTTCGACTTTTCGGTGTTCCGGATTCGAAAGTTCAGCGGCGCCATCATCGGCTGCATCGGCATGAACTTCTGCTACTGGCCGTTCATGATCTACCTGCCGATTTATTTCGAGGGCGGCCTTGGCCTCGACAGCAAGACTGCAAGCCTGTTGCTTCTCGCCTATACAATTCCGTTTCTGGTTATGCCTCCCCTCGCCGACCAGCTACTGCGGCGTCACGGTGCGCACATCGTTATCCCCTTGGGCATGGCCATCATGGGGACCGGTTTCATCGCCATGCGTCTCGGCAGCGGCCTCGAGCAGGCGAACTGGCTCACCGTACTCCCCGGCGCGCTCTTGGCCGGGATCGGTCTTGGCCTGACCAATACGTCAGTCACCAACACAACGACGGGCGCGGTCCCGAGCAACCGCGCAGGCATGGCGTCCGGGATCGACATCAGCGCACGATTGATCTCGCTCGCCATCAACATCGCGGTGATGGGGCTGATCCTGCTGGAGGCGATCCAATGGTCACTTCCTGGCGCTCTCGCCACAGCCCTCGATGGCCAGCAGTTGCGCGCGCTGGCCTCGGCTATCGCCACTGGCAATCTGGGCTCGCTACAGCAGGCATATCCAGTGCTGTCCGCTCAGGACCCGTCTGGTGCGGCGGTTCATGCGGCGCTGGTCAACGGCTTCGGCTGGGTGATGCTGTACGGCGGCATCGGCGCCTGGATCCTGGCTGCAATCAGTTTCCTGATCTTCGGCTCCGAGAGAGTTGTCGAGAACCCGGAACCGACCGGCGTCGTCGACGTGGCCGAGTAAGCTGCAAACGATCTGCAAAACAAAAATCCCCCGGCTTGCGCACGGGGGATTTTTCTAAACGCCGGCGAGAAGCCTTATGCGCCATTCAGGAATTGAAGCGGGTCGACGGCTGAAGATCCCTTGCGGATCTCGAAGTGAAGCTGCGGCGACCCCACCTCCCCCGTCTGACCCGATTTGGCAATGATCTGGCCGCGCTTGATCGTATCCCCGCGCTTCACCATCAGTTCACTCGCGTGGGCATACGCGGTGACATAACCGTTGGAGTGCCGCACCAGGATCAGATTGCCATAACCTTTGAGTTCGTTGCCTGAATAAGCAACCACGCCATCCTCAGCGGCTTTCACCGGCGTGCCTTCGGGAACGGCGACATTGATGCCGTCGTTCTGTTTGCCGTTATTCTTCGCGCCGTAGGCTGTGATGACGCGTCCACGCACCGGCCAGCGGAATGTCGGCAAGGCATTGGTGGCCTCAGCCGCTTTCACAGGCGATTGCGCCTCTGGAATATCAGCCGTTTCACTCGCGACGCGCGCCTTCTGCTGAGGCTCGGCCGACGCAACAGTTACCGGCTTCGCGGCGGGCACCAGCGCGGCAGCGGCCGGTTTTTGCGCCTCGGCCACGACTTGCGGAGCGGGCGCCGCCGCAACGGCCCTACCGCCCGGAATGTTGATCTTGGAGCCAATCTTGAGCTGCGTCGTCACCGGAATGTTGTTGGCTGCGGCCAGCTGTGCCGGCGCGATGTTGTGACGGCGCGACAGGTTCATCAGCGTGTCGCCGGATTTGACGACATGAACGCTGGCTGGAAGCCCTGCGGCAACCTTCGTGCCCGGCGCGGTCGACAGTGCTGGCGGAGCGGCCTGCGCCATCCGGCGAGGAATGACGAGCTGCTGGCCCGGCTGTAGAACGCGAGGTCCGCCGTAGCCGTTCGCTTTCAGGATTTCAGATGACGGAACATTGTAACGCTTCGAGATGATGTCGAGCGTATCGGCGGTGCCGACGATGATCGTGGTGCCGCCTTCCCGACTGTAACCCGAGTTCGCGGCAACAGAGCGCGGCGCAACGGATGCGGTCGTCTCAATCGGGGAAGAAGACGGAGGCGCATAGGACGCCATGCCCCTGCCGCCGCCTGATGTCGCAACAGGCGCGGACAGCGGCGCGGAAATCACCGGAGGATTGTGCGGACGCGCGTACTGCGGAAGCTCGCGCGGCTGCTGATACGATTGTTGTTGATACGCGGGCTGCTGCTGCGGCGCGCCGCGATAATTACTCGGAACCGAGCCGGTCGCGTCCGCACTGCGCGACGCGAACGGATTGGAGAACGATGTATCGGAGAACCGTGTCGAGGTATCGGCGCTACACCCGCCAAATCCGACCGAGACGAGCGCCAGGACCACGAAATGCGGCGCGTGACGCGAGCTTATCAACTCGACAAAGCGGGACATGGTTACTCACTCGTACGCAACTAACACAAATTTGAGTAAACACAGTCCGAGTAAATAACTCTTTAAGGCTCCAAATCCGCCGCAATTCCTAATGCGTTACGACGTTTATAGCTCGCGCGCGATGCCTGGCAGCGCCGGCACGAAACGCACCGCGACAAGCTCTTCCCGATCGTATCCGGCCGCCGTCCGGACCACACGGACCAGCACCTGCCGGCCGTCCACTGGCCCAACGGGGGCGATCAGGATGCCGCCCGGCTCCAGCCGCCCGAGCAACGCGTCGGGAATTTCCTCCATCGCCGCGGTCACGATGATCCGGTCGAACGTGCCGAGCGTTTCCGGCAGGTCGAAGCCGTCACCGAGCTTCACATCGACGTTGCGGCAACCGAGCTCGGTCAGGACCAGCTTCGCGCGGTCCGCGAGCGTGCGAAACCGCTCCAGCGTCACGACTTCCCGGCACAACTTCGAGAGGATCGCGGCCTGATAACCCGAGCCCGTCCCTATCTCCAGCACGCGGCTTTCGGGCTTCAAATCGAGCTGTTCGGTCATGTAGGCGACGACAAACGGCTGGCTGATGGTCTGCCCGCAGGCGATGCCGAGAGCGGTGTCGCGGTACGCATAGGCGCGGTCCAGCGCCGTCACGAACAGTTCGCGCGGGACATCCTCCATCGCTTTCAGCACGGCCTGATTGCTGATTCCGCGCTGCCGCAGGGTCAACTGAAACATCATCTTGTCGTGCGGCGTGGGCTGGGACGACGGCATGCGCGATCAACATTGAAACCGGGAGCGGGCTGTATACGATGCATGCTCTGACAGGAGTCGCGGCATGCGCCACCTCGTGTTAGCAATCCAGATACGTTTTGCGCAATAACCGCATACAGTCCAGGCGTGCCGAGCCCCTCATGACGTTACCCCTTCCTGAGCCATTTCGCTCCACCTTTGACGGATTGGAGGAGCAGATCCTCTCCGGCGATCCTGACAACCGCTTTCATCAATGTTTCGGCTGCGGTCCATCGCATCCTGCCGGCCTGCATGTGCGCACGTTCAAGACAGGCGAAGGCGTCGCTTCGCCGATCCTCATTTCGCGGCAATACGAAGGGCCTCCGGGAGCCGCCCATGGGGGCATCGTTGCCGCCTATCTCGACGAGGTGCTGGCGGCCACGGTACTCCGGTTCGCGGGGCGGCTGGGCGTGACCGGCGAACTGACCATCCGCTACATGAAGCCGGTGCCGACCGAGACGCCGATCGTCGGGCGCGGTTCGCTGGTCGCGGACCATGGCCGCTATGTGGATGTCGAAGGCCGGTTGGAGAACCTCAGCACCGGAAGCGTGCTGGCGACCGGACGGGGCCGTTTCTTTCCGTTGCCTGCCTGACAAGGCCGGTTCGGCATCTTAAAAGTTCCTGCGGGCGGAACTTTTAGATCAGGCGCGAGTTTTTGCGCTGGATAATTGTGTTATTCTTACAGCAGTCCAGATTTGTCGTTGGGGAACGAATGCCGGGCAATTTTAAAGCAGGATCGCGCACATCGATCTTGCTGATCGAAGATGAAGTCATGATCCGCATGATGGTTGCCGACATGCTGGAGGAGCTTGGCTATACGATTGCCGGCGAAGCAGGTGACATCGACGAAGGCATCAGGCTCGTGCAATCCATCGATTTCGACATCGCCATCCTGGATGTGAACGTCAACGGCAAGGTGATTACACCTGTCGCAGAGGCCGTTCAGATGCGTGGCAAGCCCTTCGTGTTCGCGACAGGCTACGGCGCGCAGGGCTTGCCGGAAAAATTCCGCGACCGCCCGACGCTGCAAAAGCCTTTCCAGATTGAAACGCTGGCGCGCACCATCGAGGCCACATTGAAAGGCATCGCGGCGTAGTTATCCGTTCGTCCGGATACGACGCATCAGCGGGAAGCGCTCCCTCTCCCCGGTGGGAGAGGTGAAAAGCCTACCTCAAAACGCCTTTCAGCTTTTCCGAAAACACAGCGTCTGTCCGGTCGAGCCGCAGCGGCGTGACGGACACAAACCCTGCGGCGAGCGCCGCGAGATCGGTCCCCTCCGCGGGCACTTCCATCATCGCCAGCCGCTCGAAGCCGATCCAGTAATACGGATTGCCGCGCCCGTCATGACGGCCATCCACACGCAGAAAACCCTGGTTGCGCTTGCCCTGCTTCGTGACGGCGATGCCTTTCACATCCTCCGGCATGCACGCGGGGAAGTTGACGTTGACCACCGTGTCGCGCGGCACGCCCAGCTTCATCACGTTGCGGATCACATCGGGACCGAATTTCAGCGCGGTCTCCCACAGCGGCTTGTTGCGCGTCTCCATCGAGAATTCCTGCGACAGTGCAAACGACGGCAGGCCGAGGATGGTGCCTTCGAGCGCGCCGGCGATGGTGCCGGAATAGACAACATCTTCGGCGACGTTGCGGCCCTTGTTGACGCCGGACAGCACGATGTCCGGCTGCTTGTCCTTGAGGATGTGCCGCGCGCCCATGATGATGCAGTCGGTCGGTGTGCCGCGCACAGCGAAATGGCGCGGTCCGACTTCGCGCAGACGAAGTGGATCGTTCAGCGACAGCGAGTGCGACACGCCAGACTGATCGAGTTCGGGCGCGACCACCCAGACGTCATCGGAAATCTGCCTGGCGATTTCTTCGATAACCTTGAGGCCCGGCGCGTGAATGCCGTCGTCGTTGGTGCAGAGAATTCGCATGTTCTTGCCTTATACTTTTTCTCGTCATGGCCGGACTTGTTCCGGCCATCCACGTCTTCTTTCCGTGTGTATTGCCAAGACGTGGATGGCCGGGACGAGCCCGGACATGACGCCGTTATTCGTGTTAGCGGTCGCGTTCAATCACTTTCAGCCCGCCCATATATGGCTGCAACACATCCGGCACGGCGATCGAGCCGTCCTCTTGCTGATAGGTTTCCATCACGGCGATCAGCGCGCGGCCAACCGCGGTGCCCGAGCCGTTCAGCGTATGCACGAAGCGCGGCTTGCCGTCCGGGCCTCTTGAGCGCGCATCCATGCGCCGCGCCTGGAAATCACCGCACACCGAACATGACGAAATCTCGCGGTACATACCGCCCTCACCCTGACCCGGCATCCAGACCTCGATGTCGTAGGTCTTCTGCGAGGCGAATCCCATGTCGCCGGTGCAGAGCGTCATGACGCGATAGTGCAAGTCGAGCTTTTTCAAAACCTCTTCGGCGCAGGACAGCATGCGCTCGTGCTCGTTCTTCGATTCTTCAGGAGTCGTGATCGAGACCAGTTCGACCTTAGTGAATTGGTGCTGGCGGATCATGCCGCGCGTATCGCGTCCCGCCGCCCCCGCTTCCGCGCGGAAGCACGGCGTCAACGCGGTCAGCCGCATAGGCAATTCTTTTTCGTCGAGAATGGATTCGCGAACGAGGTTTGTCAGAGGAACTTCGGCGGTGGGAATGAGCCAGTAGTTTGCTTCTGCTTTAGCTAAGGCACGCTCAAAACTCTCGCGATAAGCTATGGAAAAATTGGACGCTGTTAACCTCACAAATTCGCCGACTGTCGCCGGCGAGAGGGATTCGCCACGTCCATAAGCGCTCTGGGCTTCGGCTTCTGCCATCGCAGCGGCATGTTCAATGTGCGGTGTAACGGCTGCCTCAAAAATACTCTGGTAATTCAAACCACCCCGAGCCAGAAACTGATCATCTCTAAACTTCGGCAACTGAGCCGTGCCAAACATCGCCTCGTCGCGCACCAGCAGCGGCGGATTGACTTCGGTGTAGCCGTGTTCGCCAGTGTGCAGGTCGAGCATGAACTGGCCGATGGCGCGCTCAAGCCGCGCGAGGCCTTTCTTCAGAACGACGAAGCGCGCGCCGGACATTCTCGCCGCCGCCTCGAAGTCCATGAACTTCAAGCCTTCGCCAAGCTCGACATGCTCCTTCGGCTTGAACGCATAATCGCGTTTCGCGCCGAATTTGTGATGCTCGACATTGCCATGCTCGTCGGCGCCGTCCGGCACCTCGCCGAGCGGCAGGTTCGGGATCTGCGCGAGTTCCTTCTTGAGGTCTTCTTCGGCCTGCTTCACCGCTGCTTCAAGCTCGGGCAACTTTGTCTTGAGTTCGCCGACCTCGGCCATCAGCGCGTCCGCGCGGACGTTATCCTTGTTCTTCTTGGCGTCGCCGATTTCCTTCGAGGCCGCGTTGCGCCGCGCCTGCGCCTGCTCGGAGGCCTGAATGGCGACGCGGCGCTTTTCATCGAGCGCAATCAGCGGCTTCGACAACGGCTCAAGCCCGCGCCGCTTCAGCGCTGCGTCAAAAGCGTCCGGGTTGTCGCGAATGGCTTTGATATCGTGCATGAAAATTATCCTGCGTCATGGCCGAGCTTGCCCCGGCCATCCACGTCTTTGGTTGAGCGCGTTAAAACAAGGCGTGGATGCCCGGGTCAAGCCCGGGCATGACGAATCGAGTGCGTGGCAGCGATGATAACTGAACGGACACCGCAAAACCGCCCATTGAGGCCGTCATCCTGAGGTGCGAGCCGGCTTCGGCGAGCCTCGAAGGATGGCGGACAATACGGAGCAAGCGGCCCATCCTTCGAGGCGCGCAAGAGCGCGCACCTCAGGATGACGCTGAGCGAGCGGCGGGTTCGGACCCTACTCCGCAGGCGTCGTCGCCGGAGGGGTTGGCGGCGCATCCGCAGGCGGGGTCGTGCCGGTGGCCTGTTTGGCGGCCTTCTTCTCCACCATCGCAACCGCGATGATCGAGCCCTCGTAGAGGATCAGCAGCGGAATCGCGAGCGACATCTGGCTGATGACATCCGGCGGGGTCAGCACCGCAGCGATAATGAATGCCACCACGATGAAATAGCGCCGCTTTTCCTTGAGCTGCTTCGAGGTCAGGATTCCGATCCGCCCGAGCAGCGTCAGGATCACCGGCAACTGGAACGCGATGCCGAACGCAAAGATCAGCGACATCATCAGCGACAGATATTCGCCGACCTTGGGCAGCAGCGCGATCTGCGCGGTATCGCTGCTGCCGACCTGCTGCATGCCGAGCGAGAAGCGGATCAGCATCGGCAGCACAAGGAAATAAACCAGCAGCGAGCCGAGCGCGAAAAAGATCGGTGTCGCGATCAGATACGGCAGGAACGCGCCGCGCTCATGCTTGTAGAGACCGGGCGCGACGAACATGTAGATCTGCGCCGCGATCACCGGAAACGAAATGAACCCCGCGCCGAACATGGCGAGCTTCAACTGCGTCAGGAAATATTCCAGCAGCGCCGTGTAGATGAACTTGGAATTCTCAGGCCCCGCGACCCAGACGAACGGCCACACCAGCACGTTGTAGATCTGCTTGGCGAAGAAGAAGCAGAAGATGAAAGCCAGCGCGAACGCCAGCAGCGCCTTGATGAGCCGCGAGCGCAGCTCGATCAGGTGATCCATCAACGGCGCCTTGGTGGCTTCGATGTCTTCGGCGCTCATGACGCTTTGGCGTCCGGTACGGCAGGCTTCGGGGTCTCAACAGCCGGCGCATGTGCCTCGGCTTCGGCGAACGTCTCTGCGGCCGGCGGCTCGGGCGTCGTCGGCGTCATCACCGGCTGGTCGATCTTCATGGCGTCCTCGACGTCCTTGTTGAGGGACGTCAGCAGATTGGTCGGCGACAGGTCCTTGGCAGTGGCGGAGGCGTCATCGAACGTCTTCTTGATGTCCGCCATTTCCGCTTCGCGCATCGCCTCGTTGAACTGCCCCTGGAATTCAGCGGCCATGCGGCGCGCCTTCCCCATCCACTGCCCGACCATGCGCAGCACGCCGGGCAACTCCTTCGGGCCGATGGCGATCAGCGCCACGACGCCGATGACGACCAGTTCACTCCACCCGATGTCGAACATGGGAAATTCCGCTCACGGGGCTTATGCCCCGCATCCAGTCAAATAGCGCGATCTGAAATCAGACAGCCTTGCTGCCGACATCGGTGCGCTGCGAAGTCGTCGCGGAAGGCGCGCTGTCGATGGTCTTGACCGGCTCGGGCTTCTCGGCCGGCTTGTCGTCATCGGCCATGCCCTTCTTGAAGGCCTTGATGCCCTGCGCGACGTCGCCCATCAGGTCCGAAATCTTGCCACGGCCGAACAGCAGCAGGACGACGGCGATCACGACGATCCAGTGCCAGATACTCAACGAACCCATACTGCCATCCTCCAAAACGCGCGGCCGGGATTTCCGGCGATATTCCACCAGAAAATAGGCCCCGGAGGTGTCAAAAACAAGGATTAACCCCGCGTCATGACTGCGCAAACCGGCGCATTGACACGAGAGTTAATGTTCACTTCGGGCGAGGTGCGTTTGTCCGTGCCGCACGCGAAAGCTCAGCTTTCGCTGCCCTTTTCCGGCTCCACAGCGGGCGCCAGCGCCAGTTCAAGATCGCCGGGCTCCAGCGGCTCTTCGTCCTCGCGCAGCGCCGGGTCGTCGGACGGCGATGGAACAGCAAAGCCGCCGGGCAACCGGGTATCCAGAAGGCCCGCGCCCTTCAATTCATCAAGGCCGGGCAGATCGCCCAGCGCTTCCAGACTGAACTGCGACAGGAAGGCTTCCGTGGTTCCAAAGGTCAGCGGCCGTCCCGGCGTCTTGCGGCGTCCGCGCGGGCGGATCCAGCCGGTTTCCAGCAGCACGTCGAGGGTGCCCTTCGAGGTGACCACGCCGCGGATTTCCTCGATCTCGGCGCGCGTCACCGGCTGGTGGTAGGCGATGATCGCCAGCATCTCGATCGCAGCCCGCGACAGGCGGCGCGTTTCGACGCTTTCGCGCGTCATCAGCCAGGCAAGATCGCCTGCGGTGCGGAAGGTCCATTTGCTGGCGACGCGAACGAGATTGACACCGCGCATCGCGTAGTCGGCCTGCAACTGGCCCAGCGCGGCTTTCACGTCCACGCCTTCGGGCATGCGCTTGGCAAGCGACGCCTCGTCGAGCGGTTCGGTCGACGCAAACAGCAAGGCTTCCAGCAGACGGAGTTCCTCGGGACGCGCGACGGTATCGCTTGAAGATTCCTGAGAAGACTCCAGCACGGAATCCTGCTCTACCGGAGCGATGTGCTGTGCAGCCGCAGTCGTTCTCGCCGGACTTGCCATGGCCCTGTCTCCTTCTTCCACTTACTCAACGTCTTAGTCGGCTTGCACTTCCGGCGCTGCTTGAGCGTCGGGAGGCAAATGCGCCACGTGCTTGCGAAAATACAAAGGTGCGAACGCTTCTTTCTGATGCAGATCCAGCGTGCCTTCCCGCACCAGTTCCAGCGCGGCAGCGAAGCTCGATGCGAACACCGTCGCCTTCTGCGAAGGATCGACCACATAGCGCATCAGATAGTCGTCGAGGTTCGCCCAATCCTCGGACTCGGCAGAGCCCACCAGCCGTTCCAGCGACGCTCGCGCTTCCGACAGTGACCACACGGTCCGCTTGGTCATGTGTACGGTCGCCAGCACCCGCTGCTGGCGCTGTGTGGCATAGGCGGTCAGCAGGTCGTACAGGGTCGCGGTCCAGCGCGCGTGCTTGACCTGAGCAATCTGTTCCGGCTGGCCGCGCGGGAAAATATCGCGCCGCAGTTGCGGCCGGGTCATCAGGCGGTTCGACGCCTCGCGGATCTGCTCAAGCCTGCGCAGCCTGTTGGCCAGCGCGGTCGCGAGATCCTCGGCGCTCGGGCCTTCGGCTTCGGGAGGCTCCGGCAGCAGCAGGCGCGACTTGAGATACGCCAGCCAAGCCGCCATCACGAGATAGTCGGCGGCCAGTTCGAGGCGCAGCTTACGCGCGGCCTCAATGAACACGAGGTACTGGTCGGCAAGCGCCAGGATGGAAATCTTGGCGAGGTCGACCTTCTGCTGACGCGCAAGCGCGAGCAAGAGATCGAGCGGACCTTCATAGCCCTCGACGTCGACGACGAGCGCCGGTTCGCCCTCGGCATGTTCCGCCGGCAAACCTGTCTCGAAGGAAAGGATTTCCGCGCTCATGATGTCAGACCCCCGGCCCGTTCGATCAATCGGTCGAGTTCGGCACGCGCTGCTCCACGGTCGAATGGCTGCGGCTGCCTGCGCGACGCCAGCGCACGATCCGCACGCGCCGACGCCATACCGGCAAGCTCAGGCGATTCGTCCGCAACCTGGCTCATTTCATCGAGCTTGCCATTGCAATGCAGGACGATATCGCAGCCCGCCGCGAAGCTGGCGCGCGTGCGCTCCGCAATCGATCCCTGCAAGGCATTCATGGACACGTCATCACTCATTAACAAACCCTGGAATCCGATCGTCCCGCGAATCACCTGTTCGATGATTGTCGCAGATGTCGTCGCCGGTTGGGCGGGGTCGAGGGCGCTAAACACAACATGTGCCGTCATGGCCATTGGCAGATCGGCAAGCGGTTTGAACGCCGCAAAGTCAGTTCTGGCGAGTTCCGCCGCCGGCGTATCGACCGTGGGCAGCCGAAAGTGGCTGTCCGCTGTGGCCCTTCCGTGGCCGGGAATGTGCTTCAGCACAGGCAATACGCCGCCCTGCGCCAGCCCGTCCGTCACGGCCCGGGCAATCGCGGCCACCTTCTCCGGGGTCGTGCCGTAGGCACGATCACCAATCACCGAGTCCGCGCCGGGCACTGGCACGTCGGCCAGCGGCAGGCAGTCCACAGTGATCCCGAGATCGGCCAGATCGGCTGCGATGAGCCGGGACGACAGGCGTGCAGCCTCGAGCCCCGACCCCCGGTCAACGTCGTATAACGCGCTGAAGACCACGCCGGGCGGATAGGCAGGCCACTGCGGCGGCTGGAGCCGCTGAACCCGCCCGCCCTCCTGGTCGATCAGGACAGGCGCTCCGGGTTGATCAATGGCTGAGCGAATTTCCTCAACTAAGCGAATAACTTGGTCAGGTGTCTCGATATTGCGCTTGAAAAGGATAAAGCCCCACGGGCGCTGGTCGCGCAGAAATGCGCGCTCATCGTCGGTCAGAGCGGTTCCGGATACACCCGTGATGAATGCGCGCGCGGCCATAGACCGGCGATTAGCCCGCGCTTGGCTCCAGGGTCAAGGAAAGCGGGCGAATTCACACGGGATTGTGGACATCATCCACAATCCCAAACGCAATTGGTCTCAATGATTTGGCGCTTTTGCGCAGTCTGGAAGCCTTAGCGCCGCTGCACGACGCACTGCCCGCCGGCGGATTTCAGGTTCCCGCAGAACGTCGTGGCTTCCTCATTGGTTCCGAAGGGCCCGACCATGGCGCGATAGAACGTGCCCTTTCCGGCGATGTCGGCCTTGTGGATCGATGCCGTGCGTGAGCCGAGGATCGAGGCATATTTGCCCTGAAGGGATCTGAACGAGGCCTTCGCATCCGCCTCCGACTTCTGCGACGACACCTGCACATAGGCACCTCCACCCGTGACCGCGGCTGGACTGATCGCAGCAACCTTGGGGCGCTCAGCAGGAGCCGGCTGCGCCTGCGGCGAAAGCGAAACAGGCGCGTTGGCGGCCGGCGCTCCCGTCGAGGCGGTACTCGCCGGTGCGGTGGTCGAAGCCCGCTGCGCAGGAGGTTGCGAACGCGCGGGCGTCGCCGGTGGTGCAGCAGTAGCCGCCGAATCCGGCTGATCCGGCCGAATGCTCAGGGTGCGGATTTTTCGCGGCTCCTCGCCACCCGTCAGCGTACCATTGCCCACACCTGCGCCGGTCGGCCGGGCGTTAGGCGACGCACTGGCGACAGTTGGCGGGTTCGCATTCTGGGTCAGCGGCGGAAACACCACGCGCGGACCAGCCTTGGCATTGACATCAACAGGCTGTTCCTCGCGGGACACCACCCGCTCGGCGCTCTTGTCGCCAACACGATCGGTGATTTTGCCCGAACTATCGCCCGCGCCAGGCGGAATGACCTTGTTCGGCCCGGCGTCAGCCTTAATGACTGGCGGCTCACCACTGCGCGGAGAGCCGACGAAGGTCCTGTAAGCGAAGGCGGCGCCAGTGCCTATGACCGCAAGCAGCAGAACGACGACAACCGTCATCGTGCCGCCGCGCCGCGCCTTCGGAGAGTCCTGCTCGAAGTCTTCGCCGTAGGGCGGCCGGTCGTAGCCATCGTCATATTGGCCACCGTGAGCGCCAAAGTCGCCATCTTGGCCAGGATCGCGATCGGGCCGGCCGTAGAGAACGTCATCGTAACGGTCGCTGGCGGCGGCCTGCTGGCCGCGGCCCTGCCCGGTCAATACCGGATCGTAACCGCTGTGATCGAATTGCGGAGCATGCCTGCCGTAAATATCATCCTGGGTTGAGTACCGCTGTTCGTCAGCATGCGGCGGATCGTAACGATCCTCTGCGCGATAATGTTCTTCGCGATAAGGCTCTTCGCGATAAGCGGGCTCCTGCGGCGCGTGACGCGCGGAAGCCAAATTCTGCACCCAGGACGGCCGAACGGCGGGCACGTCCTCTTCCTCGGCGACGGGCTCATGGGCGGCGTACTGATCGCGCGGATCATGCCGGGCCGGCTGCGCCTGCTGTTCGCGTCCAAAATTCGAGAATGGATCGGCCTGCCCGATCAGTCGCGCCAGCTCGGCCAGCGGGTCGCTCTCGCCTTGCTGCGGGGCAATGCGGGATTGATCCCGGCTGTAGTCGTCGTCCGCCGGAAACGGTCTGTCGCGATATTGGTTCGCCATTGCGATGTTGCATCCCCTTCGGGAAAGCGCCCGCCCGTCGTTCAAACGGAGCGATCGCTGTTCTCACTGCCGCCACCCGTTCCCCGTGGCGGTTAAATCCCCCAACCATTCGCAAGGATGCCCGCTGAAACGGGATGCGAATGTTAAAATCGGACCACTAGCGCATCTCGTTTGGAGCATGGACGCCGAGCACGGCGAGGCCGGAAGCCAGAACCGAGACGACGCCCTGAACCAGGGCAAGTCGCGCGATTGTTACTTCTGCATCATTCTGGATAATGAAGCGTAAATGAGGCATATCGCGCCCCTTGGTCCAAAGCGCGTGAAATTCACTCGCGAGATCATACAGGTAAAACGCGATTCGGTGTGGCTCATGTGCGACCGCCGCCGCTTCCACGATTCGCGGGTACAGCGCGATCTGCCGGATCAGGCTGAGTTCAACCGGATCGCTCAGACGCTCGATGTTCGCGCCGCGCAGGAACGCGACGCGCTCCGCTGCATTCTCCGGCAATGACGGAACCGTTTCACGCGCATTCTTGAAAATCGAATGCCCGCGTGCGTGCCCGTACTGCACGTAGAATACCGCGTTATCTTTCGACTGCTCGATCACCTTGGCGAGATCGAAATCGAGCACCGCGTCGTTCTTGCGAAACAGCATCATGAAGCGGACGGCATCGGAGCCGACCTCATCCACGACTTCACGCAGCGTGACGAAATCGCCGGAGCGCTTCGACATCTTCACCGGCTCGCCGTTGCGCAGCAGCTTGACGAGCTGCACGATCTTCACGTCCAGCGCGGCCTTGTCGGCGGTGACGGCTTTGATCGCCGCCTGCACGCGCTTGATGTAGCCGCCGTGGTCCGCGCCCCACACATCGACCATGTTGAGGAAGCCGCGGTCGAATTTGGTCTTGTGATAGGCGATGTCGGACGCGAAGTAAGTGTACGACCCATCCGATTTCTTCAGCGGACGATCGACGTCGTCGCCGAACGCAGTGGCTCGGAACAATGTCTGTTCGCGATCTTCATAATCCTCGACCGGCGCGCCTTTCGGCGGCGGCAGACGGCCCTCATAGACATCGCCCTTCGCACGCAGCTCAGCGATGGTCGCACCGACGCGGTCGTTGCCATTCTCATTGAGTGAGCGCTCTGAAAAGAACACATCGTGCCGGATGTTGAGCGCGGCAAGATCGCCCTTGATCATCTCCATCATCATGGCGATGGCTTTTGCGCGCACCAGCGGCAACCACTCAGCCTCGGATTGCTTCAGCAGCTTGTTGCCATGCTCCGCCGCAAGAGCCTTCCCGACCGGCACAAGATAGTCGCCTGGATAAAGGCCCTCGGGAATCTCGCCGATGGTTTCGCCGAGCGCTTCGCGATAACGCAGGAACGCGGAGCGCGCGAGGACATCCACCTGCGCGCCGGCATCGTTGATGTAATATTCCTTGGTGACGTCGTAGCCTGCGAATGACAGCAGGCTCGCCAGCGCATCGCCAAACACCGCGCCCCGGCAATGGCCGACATGCATCGGCCCTGTCGGATTGGCGGAGACGTACTCGACGTTGACCTTCTCGCGCGCGCCAACGGCGCGGCGGCCATAGCTCACGCCCTGCTCCAGCACGGATCGCAATGCACCGAACCAGGCGGAGGTCTTCAGGGTCAGATTAATGAAACCGGGTCCGGCCACATCGACACTTTCGACAATCGGATCGGCGCGCAGCTTGTCAGCGATCTTGTCGGCTAACTCGCGCGGCTTCGCCTTGGCGTCTTTGGCCAGCACCATCGCCGCGTTGGTCGCCATGTCGCCATGCGCAGCGTCTTTCGGCGGTTCAACCACGACGCGCGACAGGTCGATGCCCGCGGGGAGCGCCCCCTCGCCGCCGAGTGCCGCGCACACGGCATGCACGCGCGAAAGCACGTCGGCGAACAGATGCGGGGATTGGGCGAGAGAATTCATCTCAAGGATCCTGTGGAGCGCGCGTAAGTCGGCTGTTTCAGGCCGCCGCCTAACGTAAATCCGGGGTCGAGTCAAAAAGCCTCTGATGCTCGATAATGGCGTATCGGTCGGTCATTCCGGCAATGAAATCGCCGATCCGGCGGGACCGGCCGGCCTGATCGTGCGCGCCCTCATCGGGCAGCCATTCGGCGGGCAGATCGCCCGGTTCGGCCTGATAGCGCGCGAACAGATCGCGGACCACGGCCTCAGCGTCCCGCATGACGCTCATCACACGCTCATGGCGATACATCCGGATCTTCAGGAAACTTTTGACGGCCGCCTCCGCCCGTTCGGCATCCGCCGAAAACGCGACGATCACGCCGTTATGATTGCGGACATCCGCGACGCTCTGCGGCTGGACCGCCATGAGCCGCTTGCGCGTCTCCGAAAACACATCCTCGATCAGATAGGAGATCAGTTCGCGCACCAGTTCCGCGCCACGCCGGGTCTCATCGAGAACGGGATAGCGCGCCGTGATCACGGCATTGATGTCCGCGATCAGCGGAATCGCGCCGAGGTCATCGACCGTGAACAGCCCTGCCCGCAGTCCGTCGTCGATGTCATGGGCGTCGTAGGCGATATCGTCGGCGACGGCGGCGACCTCCGCTTCCAGCGAGGCGTAGCTCCACAATTCGAGATCGTGATACGCGACATATTCCGAGATGCCGACCGGCACGCCATGTTCGCGATAACGCCCGACCGGCTCGCCATTGCGGTCGATCAGCGGACCATTGTGCTTGACGATGCCTTCGAGGGATTCCCATGTCAGATTGAGACCGTCGAACTGCGGATAGCGCCGCTCCAGCAGCGTCACCACGCGCAGGCTCTGCGCATTGTGGTCGAACCCGCCATGCGCCCGCAGGCATTCGTCCAAAGCCCGCTCCCCGGCATGGCCGAACGGCGGATGGCCGAGGTCATGGGCCAGCGCCAGTGTCTCCGTCAGGTCCTCGTCGAGGCCGAGCTGCCGCGCCAGCGCGCGGGCGATCTGCGCAACCTCCAGCGTATGGGTCAGGCGGGTGCGGTAATGATCGCCTTCATGGAACACGAAAACCTGGGTTTTGTGCTTCAGGCGGCGGAAGGCGTTGGAATGAATGACCCGGTCGCAATCCCGGCGAAACGCGCTGCGGCGCAGGCTCGGCGGCTCGTTATAGCGCCTGCCCCGGCTCTGACCGGGGTCCGAGCCATAGACCGCAGGAGGGGCAGCCATTCCGACCGACATATGAATTATTCCGCTTTCGGTGTTTGATTCTGGCGCTCAGCGCACTTAACTATGCCACACGGGTATGTTCAAATACCCGTGTTTTCGGAGACTTATTATGACTGCCGTAGCGACCGAAACCGCCGCCAACGTCACGATATCGGAACGGGCCGCGAAGCGAATCGGCGCCATCCTCAAGTCGGAAGGCGACGGTGCGATGCTGCGCATCAGCGTCGAGGGCGGCGGCTGCTCCGGCTTCCAGTACAAATTCGATGTCGAGCGCGCCAAGGCGGACGACGATCTTGTGATCGAACGTGACAATGCCGTGGTGCTGGTGGACCCCTCATCCGTGCCGTTCCTGGCCGGATCGGAAGTAGACTTTGTCGATGACCTGATCGGCGCGTCATTCCGCGTGGTCAATCCGAACGCGACCGCCTCCTGCGGCTGCGGGACAAGTTTCTCGATTTAATTCGCTCACCACGAAATGGGACGTCACCCTGGGGTGCGCGCTCTTGCGCGCCTCGAAGGATAGCTGCATGTGCTGAACTCTCATCCTCCGAGGCTCGCCGAAAACGGCTCGCGCCTCAGGATGACGGGTAGTGCGCGGCTACTATTTCGCGGCGAACAGCCGCCGCGCGTTGCCGTGTGCAATCTGCCTGGCAACCGCTGGCGGCAATTGCTTCAGCCAGCCGCGATACTCAGCCATGATCGCACCGTAGCTCGACCAGCGTTCGCTGATCCAGGTGTCGGATCCGAGCAGAAAGCGATCCGGATACTTCTCGAACATCACCCGCCATTCCGGCGTGAGTTCGCCGCCGACGGTGATGCCACCGCGATAGGACAGTTCGCCCCAAAGCTGCGGATAGGTTGCCAGCATCGCCGCGACACGGCTCGGCGCGAGGCTGAAGCCGGTATGCGCCCAGATAATCTTCGCGCGGCCGTTGTGACGCATCAGAATCTCGACAGCTTCATCGTCGGCGTGGGCATGAAGATAGAGGTCGTTGGCGACCGCGAAGTCCACGGCCTTCTTGACCCACTCGGTGGCCGCGACTTTCCCCGACAGATGAAACTCGCCGATGCCCCGGTAATAACCACGCTTGTACTCGTCCTGCACCAGATCGAAGATCGTCGGGTCGTTGAACCAAGTCTGGATATCAGGGCGGACACGGTAAGGGCGAATGAACGGAACGACCCACAATCCGTCCGCCTTTGCCTCCATCAACGCGTGCGTGCCGGTATTGGGCCGGCTGGTGGCGAGAATGCCGGTGACGCGGTGCTTCTTGAACAGCGCGAGCACTTCGTCGACGCGGTAGAATGGCGTCGGCTCCCAGTTGTAATGTAAGTGCGCGTCGAAAATCTCGATCGGCTCCTCCGCCGCGCGAACCGGCATCACAGCCAGCCATGCGATGACCGCGATTGCAACGCACCATGCTGTCCTTGCCCGTCTCACACTCATCGGGGTTCTACTCGGCCGCCGCAACGCGCGGTGGCTTTACGTCCGGCTCGAGCAACGTCGGATCGAGACGGCGCTTCAGGCGGCGATCGATACGATCGAGATAGATGTAGATCACCGGCGTGATGTAAAGCGTCAGCAACTGGGAGACCAGAAGACCGCCGACGACGGCCACACCCAGCGGCTGACGCAGTTCCGCGCCCGCGCCCGCGCCCAGCGCAATGGGCAGTGTGCCGAAGATCGCCGCGAATGTCGTCATCATGATGGGCCGGAAGCGCAGCAGCGCCGCCTCGCGGATGGCGTGTTCAGCGCTGAGACCGACGGCGCGGCGCTCGATGGCGAAGTCCACCATCATGATGGCGTTCTTCTTCACGATGCCGACCAGCATGACGATGCCGATCATGGCGATCACCGACAGTTCCATTTTGAACAGCATCAGGGTCAGGATCGCGCCGATACCGGCGGACGGCAAGCCCGAGATGATCGTGATCGGATGGATGAAGCTCTCGTAGAGAATTCCAAGGATGACGAAGGCGGCGAACACTGCCGCGAGAATGAGAACGCCCTGCCCGCGCAGCGAATCCTGGAATACCTGCGCGGTGCCCGAGAATCCGGTGGCGATTGTCGCCGGCAGGTTCGAATCCTGTTCGATCTGCGTAATCTTGTCCACCGCGTAGCCGAGAGACGTCCCTGGCTGGAGATTGAACGAAATCGTCACCGCGGGTTGCTGGCCCTGATGATTGATCTGCAACGGCCCGACGGTGGGCACCATTTTCGCGACCGTCTCCAGCGGAATCGTTTGATTGTTCGCTGTCTTGACGTACAGCTTGGACAGATCCGTCGGATCGACCCGGAACTTCGGCTGCGCCTCCAGAATGATCTGGTAGTCGTTCGAGGGCATGTAGATCGTGCCCACCTGCCGCGCACCGTAGGCATTGAACAACTGGTTGCGGATCTGGTCGGCGGTCACGCCATAAACCGCGGCCTTTTCGCGATCGATCTCGACGGTCAACTGCGGGTTCTTGATGTAGAGATCGGTGGTGACGTCCAGCAGCCCCGGCACCTTGGCGATCCGGTCGCGCATCTCCGGCGCGGCGCGGTAGAGCGATTCCGTATCGCCGCTTTGCAGCGTGTACTGATACTGGCTCTTCGACGGACGCCCGCCGATATTGAGGTTCTGGATGCTCTGGAAGAAAGCCTGCAGCCCTGGCACCTGCAACGCCGTTTGTCTGAAGCGCGCAACGACCACCTGAACCGGCGCGCGTTCGTCTTTGTGTTTCAACCCGATGAACAACCGGCCGTAGTTCGTAGTGGCATTGGGACCACCCGAACCGACCGTGCTGTTGACGAACTCCACAGCGGGATCGGATCGCAAGGCATCGGCCAAAACCTTCTGCCGTTCGCTCATGGCAGCAAATGAGGTGTCGGTCGCAGCCTCCGTGATGCCGACGAGAAAGCCGGTGTCTTCCTGCGGGAAGAAGCCCTTCGGAACGATGATGTAAAGCCAGACGGTTGCGCCGAGCGTTGCCAGCGTGACCGCCAGCATCAAGGACTTGTAGGCAAGTACGCGATCAAGCGACCATTCGTAGGCTCGCAACCACGAACTGAACATCGCTTCGAACCACCGCAGTACGAAGTTTGGTTTGTGATGCGGATCATGAGCCTTCAGCACACGGGCGCAGAGCATCGGTGTCAGCGTCAGCGATACGAAGCCTGAGACAATAATAGCGACCGAAATCGTCACGGCGAATTCGCGGAATACGCGGCCGACGATGCCGCCCATCAGCAGGACCGGAATGAAAACCGCGATCAGCGAAAACGTAATCGACAGAATCGTGAAGCCGATCTCGCGCGCGCCTTTCAGGGCGGCCTCGTAAGGCTTCATCCCCTCCTCGATATGGCGCACGATGTTTTCAAGCATGACAATGGCGTCGTCGACAACGAATCCGACCGACAAGGTCAGCGCCAGCAGCGTCATGTTGTTGATGGAATAATCCAGCACATACATCACCGCGCAGGTGCCGAACAACGAGATCGGAACCGCAAGCGCAGGGATGAACGTCGCGGAGGCGGAACGCAGAAACAGGAAGATCACGACGATCACGAGACCGATTGCGATCAGCAGGGTCTCCTCGACGTCGGCCACCGACTCCCGAACCGATACGGAGCGATCGAGCATGACGTCCATCGTCACCGACGGCGGTATCTGCGCACGCAGCGAGGGCAGTTTCGCCCTGACGGCATCGACGACGGCAACGGTGTTGGCATCGGGCTGTTTCTGGATCGCGAGCACAATCGCGCGGCGGCCATTGAACCAGGTCGCGATCTTGTCGTTTTCGACGCTGTCGTAAATCTTCGCGACTTCGTCGAGTTTCACCGGAGAGCCGTTGCGCCATGCCACCACGACCTGCCGGTAATCGATGGCCTTGTTCAGTTGCGACGACGCTTGCAGGGCGATGTCCTGCTTGGGACCGTTGAGTGTACCGACCGGGGTCGAGGAGTTGGCGCGCGAGACGGCCGCCCGAATGTCTTCGAGCGAAAGCCCGCGTGCGGCGGCGACTTCCGGGTCAGCCTGTACGCGGATGGCGAATTTCTGCGCGCCGTAGATCAGCACCTGAGCGACGCCCGGAATCTGCGACAACGTCTGGCCGACGGTGATGTCGCCGTATTCATTGACCGTCGAGAGCGGAAGCGTCTCGGAGTTCATCGACAGGAACAGGATCGGAAACTCGGCCGGATTCACCTTCCGGAACGTCGGCGGAATAATCATTTCGACCGGGAGACGGCGCTGCGCCACCGTCAGCGCGGTCTGCACATCGAGTGCCGCGCCATCAATGCTGCGGTTCAGATCGAACTGAATCGTGATGGTCGTCGTTCCCTGCGACGAGCTTGACGACATCGAGGAAATGCCTGCGACGGTCGAGAGCTGACGCTCGATCGGGCCGGCGACGGAGGCAGCCATCGTGTCCGCGCTGGCGCCAGGCAAGGTCGCCGTGACGGCAATGGTCGGGAAGTCGACCTTGGGCAATGCCGAGACGGGCAACAGCCGGAAGCCAAACACGCCGAACGCGATGATCGACGCCGTCATCAGCGTCGTCATCACCGGCCTGCGGATGCAAAGCTCCGACAGATTCATGGATCAAGCTCCAGCCTTGCGGCTACGCGGCTCGACGGCCGTGCCGTTGGACAACAGCAATTGTCCGTCCACGACGATACTTTCCCCGCCTTCGAGGCCGCTGCCGATCACAGAGGTTCCTTCAAATGTGCGGCTAACCGTAACAGGCTGCACCTGCGCCTTGCCATCCTTGACGACGAACACGAAATTTCCGGTCTGGCTGCGCTGGACGCCGACAGACGGCACCACAACGGCTTCCTCGGTCCGAACAGTCAGCTTCGTGTTGACCAGAATGCCCGGCCACAGAAGCTCGCTCTCGTTGCCCATCTTGCCGCGCACGATCGCCATTCCCGTGGTCGGGTCGACGGTGTTCTCGACCATCGCGATGGTGCCGGTTTCCGATTTCTCGCTGCCGGGAAGCGAAGCCGTGACGGAGGATTGCCCGGTCTTCATCGCGTCGCGCAAATCGCTCAGCACACGCTGCGGAATTGCGAAGGTCACATACACCGGCGCCATCTGATTGATGGTCGCAAGCGGTGACGTATCCGCCGGCCGGACGAAGTTTCCAACCTTGACGGTAGCGGCACTGATCCGGCCGCTGATGGGCGCCGTGATCTTCGTATAACTTTTCTGGACCTTCAGATTATCCAGAATGGCCTGATCGGCCCGAATGATCGCGGTCGCGGTGTCCGCGGCGGTCTTCGCATTGTCGACATTGACCTGCGTGGTTGCGCCCTTGCCGATCAGTTCGTTGAAACGTCTCACATCGCGCTCGGCGGCGACGAGTTGCGATTGGGACCGTGCGAGATTGCCTTCCGCCTGCGCGATCTGCGCATCGATTTGACGCGAGTCCAGCGTGAACAGCAGATCGCCCTCCTTCACGCGCGCGCCGTCCTCGAAATGAACCCCGACGATGGTGGTCTCGACGCGGGATTTCAGCGCAACGCTCGAAATCGGCGTCACCGCACCGATCGCATCCACATCGAGTGGGACCGGCTTCTTCTCAGCCTTGGCGATTTCGACCGACACAGCACGGGGCCGCGGCGGGGCCTGCGCCGTGGTCGCGCCGCTCGTCCACATCGAGCGGATCGCATAGAGCGCGACGGCCGCAATGACGACGCCCGCAATGAGTAAAATACGCCGTTTGGAAATATCTTTAATCATGCCGACTCTCAGGCTCAGGATTCAGGCTGCGCAAACACGCCGAGCAGCCACCGTTTCCCCAACCCCATGGTGCTGGTTTTCCAGCGTTATTTGTATTCGGCTTATCACAGCCGCATCGCTCGTGGTACGGCATGCAGGCGGATTCTTTGGAATAATGGCCACGTAACTAACGGAAATGACCATGCGGATCGCCACCTGGAATGTTAACTCCGTGCGACAGCGGCTCGATCACCTGCTGACTTGGCTCAAGGAACGGTCTCCCGACATCGTCTGCCTGCAAGAGATCAAGTGCGTGGATGAGGCGTTTCCGCGAGAGCCGATCGAAGCGCTCGGCTACCACGTGGTGACCCACGGCCAGAAGACATTCAATGGCGTGGCGCTCCTCTCAAAGTATCGATTCGACGAAACCACACCGCGCCTGGGCGGCGACGCCGATGATCTGCATGCCCGCTTTCTTGAGGGGGTGGTGTCGCATGCAAACGGCTCGCTGCGGATCGCGTGCCTCTATCTGCCCAACGGAAATCCTCCCAATACAGATAAATATCCGTATAAAATCAAATGGATGGATAGGCTTCTTCAATATTCAAAAGAGCAATTGAAAGGCGAGCAACCGCTGGTGCTGGCGGGTGATTTCAATGTCATTCCCGCCAACGGCGACGTCTACAATCCGGCCGCCTGGGCCAATGATGCGCTGTTCCTGCCGGAGACGCGCGAGCGCTTCCGCGCCCTGCTCAACCTCGGTCTGACTGACGCGATACGCGCGGTTTCGGACCAGCCCGGTCAGTATACGTTCTGGGACTATCAGGCCGGCGCATGGCCAAAGAACAACGGCATCCGGATCGACCACCTGCTGCTGTCGCCGCAGGCCAGCGACCTGCTTATCGATGCCGGGATCGATCGCCACGTCAGGGGATGGGAAAAAGCATCAGATCACGTTCCGGTGTGGATCGATCTGGATCTGAATTGAGCAGCGCCGCAGGGCGATGCCCGCGGGTTGGTTCCGAGCAACTGACACATTTAGCGAATGTGGCGTGTGGGGATGCATGCGATTCGCTTGCACCGCGCCCCGTCATGATGGCTTGCCCCGTCCGGCCAGAAAGCTCCGCATACCGTCGTGCAGTTCGCCGGTGGCAAAGCTGAGATGGAATAAGCGACGCTCCAGCCTGATGCCCTCTTCCAATCCTATGGACACGGCCCGATCAACCGCCTCCTTGGCGAAACGCGTGGCGAAAAGTGATCTCGCCGCGATATGCTGGGCGATCTCCGTGCCAACCGCCAAAGCCTGCCCCGGAGTAACCACCCGGCTGATGAGCCCGATCCTCTCGGCTTCAGGTGCCTCGATCAGCCGTCCGGTCAAAACGAGATCCATCGCCTTGGCGCGGCCGACCGCACGGGCGAGCCGTTGCGTGCCTCCGGCACCGGAGAGCGTGCCGAGCATGATCTCCGGATGTCCAAAGCGCGCATTCTCGGCGGCAACGACAATGTCGCACATCTCGATCAATTCGCAGCCACCGCCGAGTGCATAGCCTTCAACAGCGGCAACGACCGGCTTGGCGCAGTTCGCCAGGCGATCGCAGCAGCCGGAGAAATTGTCTGCCAGAGCTTTGGCCAAGGTCATGTCCGTCATCTCTGTGATGTCTGCCCCGGCGCAAAATGGCGGGCCGCCGGTCAGGAGAATAACGCGCACCTCCGGATCGGCCTCCAGATTCTCGAGACTCGTTGCGAGTGCGCGGATCAGAGCGAGCGACAATGCGTTGCGTGCAGTTGGCCTGTTCAGCGCGATTTGCGCAACGCCTTCAGCGGTCGTGATGTCGAGCATCCGGATCGTCTCCACGAAACATGTAACAACACTAGCAGAATCGCGTGATTCAGGTAAAATCGATTGATATTTTTAAATCATAGAGAAAACCTATGAATGTCCAGCAGCTGCGCTATTTCCTGACGATGATGGAAACCGGTTCGGTATCCCGAGCCGCGGCGCTTTCCGCGGTTACGCAGCCGACGCTGTCGGCTTCGCTCAAGCGCCTCGAAGAGCATTTCGGCACGAAGCTGTTTGCCCCTGACGGCAGGGGTCTGAGGCCGCTACCCGCCGCGAGACAATTGGAGACGCATGTTCGCGCTGCGCTGAAAGCCATCTCCGACGCGCGTCATGCAATGACCGCCCCTGCACCGCGCCCTTTGCGGATCGGACTGCTGCCGAGCCTTGCACCGGTGTGGCTCGCGTCGCTGACCAAGGCATGCGACGGTGAGGCGTATATCTACGAAGCCTCTGCCGAGGAGTTGAGTGCGCAGCTTTCAAGCGGGCGTCTCGATCTCGCGCTGACGACGCTGCCGGGCGGTTCAAAACTGCGGCGTCGCGCGATCATGCGTGAGGCGTATCAGCTCTTCGTCGGACCGGCCCACGAATTCGCGGGCCGCCGCCGTGTCTCGGTGGCCGATCTGCGCGGACAACCCTATGTGCTTCGGGAGTGCTGTGAACTGCTCGGCAACGGCAAACGCCTCCTGCATGCTGCCGGCGTTCAGCTCAGGATCGTCGCAAAGGTGCGACAGGAAGCAAGCGCGGCCGCGCTGGTGCGGGCTGGCGTCGGCGTTACTCTCGCCGCGCGGAGCTGGGCCGAGCCGGGCATCGTGGGTGTCGAGGTGAGCGATCTGTCTCTGGAGCGCGACGTTTTCGTTGCGTGGAAAGCGAAGGAAGTCGCCAAGGCCGCTACTGCAATTGCCACGCGACTGGGAGCGCAAGCGCCGCGGACAGGTCCATTGGTGCAGTAATTGGAAAACTACACGCAGTCGAAGAGGACGTTCTCTGTCCGATCAGTCCCGGCGGCCCTGCACCCAGCGCTCGAGCATCTGCAAGGCCATCGCCCGGTCATCTTCGGATGCCTTGGCGAGCGCGGTCTTATAGCTGTCCCTGATCCACGTTTCGTCCGGCGTAGCGCCGTCCTGCGCCAGGGTCAGCCACATCAGGCCGCGCGCCGCCTGACGCTGCAAACGGTCGCCGTTGAACAACATCTGCCCGAGCAGCGCCTGTGCCTGATGCTGCCCCTTGCGCGCTGCCAACCCGAGCCAGCGAATGCCATACTTGGCATCGCGCGGCATGCCGACACCGTCGAGGTACATGCGCGCCAGATTGTACTGGGCTTCGGCATTGCCGAAATACGACGCGGCGTAGGAGAACATTTCCCGCGCCCGCTCCGGATCGGCCTTTACGCGGGAGTTCGGAATTCCGGACACGTAGTAGCGGCCAAGCGCCACAAACGCGTTGGCAACGATCGTCGCCTGCGGCGCCGACGGGCTGTCTTCCGCGTGCGCGTTCGCGATCTTGCTAAAATAATCGTAAGCGCGCAGATCGTCCTGCGCGACGCCGTCGCCCTTGGCGTACATGCGACCGAGTTTCCACTGCGCAATCGGATGCCCGCCTTCGGCGGCATACTGAAGGGCCGTTAGCGAGGCAGCAGGAGCAGCCTGCGGAATATCGGCTGGCGGAACAGGCTTCTTGATGAGACCGATGCCGCCGGGAGCGGCAACCATCGGCAACACGGCTTCCTGCCCGCCCGGCTGCGTGCCCTCAAAGGCAAAGGCCGGACCTGCCGCGAAAAGCGCGACAGCCAGAGCACCAGCAATACCGATGCGCTCAGATGTCCGCATAACACACCTTCTCGGCTGCCCCGCCGGGATGAGTCACCGCGCCCTTGATCGCCGGTCCCACCTGCTGGGCATATTTCCAAAGCACGCCGGAACCGACCGAGGTTTCACGCGGCTTCCACGCCTTCCTGCGTTCGGCCAACTCTGCATCTGTCAGCTTGACGTGGAGTGTGCCGTTGACCGCATCAAGTTCGATGATATCGCCATCCCGGATCAGTCCGATCGGGCCGCCGACGGCAGCCTCCGGTCCGACATGGCCAACGCAGAAACCGCGGGTGGCGCCGGAAAAGCGGCCGTCCGTAATCAGGGCGACCTTGCCGCCCATGCCCTGGCCGGTGAGAGCCGCCGTTGTCTGGAGCATTTCCCGCATGCCGGGGCCGCCCTTGGGGCCCTCGTAGCGGATCACGATGACGTCGCCTTCCTTGTAGGTTTTCCTGTTCACGGATTCGAACGCGTCTTCTTCGCAATCGAAGCAACGCGCGGGCCCTGTGAACTTCAACACCGACATTCCAGCGACTTTCACGATCGCGCCATCCGGCGCGAGATTGCCTTTCATGCCGACAACGCCACCGGTCACGGTGATCGGCTTATCGGCTGAATGCACCACGTCCTGGTGAGGATTCCATTTCACGCTCTTGAGGTTGTCGGCGATTGTCCGTCCGGTGACCGTCATGCAGTCGCCGTGCAAGTAACCGTTGTCCAAGAGCGTCTTCATCAGAAGCGGTATTCCACCAGCCTCGAACATATCTTTGGCGACATAACGACCGCCCGGCTTCAAATCCGCGATATACGGTGTCTTTTTGAAGATTTCGGCAACGTCGAACAGATCGAATTCGATTCCGCATTCGTGCGCCATGGCCGGTAGATGCAGCGCAGCATTAGTCGAGCCGCCCGACGCCGCCACGACTGCCGCCGCGTTTTCCAAGGACTTACGGGTAACGATGTCGCGCGGACGGATGTTCAGCGCGATCAATTCCATGATCTTCTCGCCCGCGGCCATGCAAAAGGCGTCGCGGATTTCGTAAGGTGCCGGTGCGCCAGCCGAATACGGTAAGGCAAGGCCGATCGCTTCGGAGACCGTCGCCATGGTGTTGGCGGTAAACTGGGCGCCGCAGGCACCGGCGGACGGGCATGCCACCCGCTCGATTTCGTCCAGGTCCTCGTCGGACATTTCGCCGACCGAGTGCTTCCCGACCGCCTCGAACATGTCCTGGACGGTGACCTGCTGGCCCCGAAAATTGCCGGGCAGGATCGAGCCGCCGTAGATGAAGATCGACGGCACGTTGAGGCGCAGCATCGCCATCATCATGCCGGGCAAGGATTTGTCGCAACCCGCGAGCCCGATCAGGGCGTCATAAGCATGGCCACGGACGGTCAATTCCACTGAGTCCGCAATGGTTTCGCGCGACGGGAGTGACGACCGCATCCCCTCATGCCCCATGGCGATGCCGTCGGTGACGGTAATGGTGCAGAACTCGCGGGGGGTGCCGTTTGCGGAAGCAACGCCCTTTTTGGCGGCCTGCGCCTGACGCATCAGGGAAATGTTGCAGGGAGCCGCCTCATTCCAGCAGGACGCCACGCCGACGAACGGCTGGTGGATCTGCTCGGTGGTGAGGCCCATGGCATAGAGGTAGGAGCGATGGGGAGCGCGCGCGGGACCTTCCGTGACATAACGGCTTGGAAGTCGCGCCTTGATGTTACTCTTCGCGTCCATCGTGAACCTTGTCCCGCAGCCGCCCCGAGGACCAGAAAACCCCTAAAAATGGGAGGTTCTTCCAATGCCTTCGCGAATGCCGTGGCGTTTAGCCTACGGAATAATGATCTCATGGAGGCGTGTGGCTAAATAGCGGCGCGCGCAAGCGCTTGCTGGTGCGACGGTTAAATGTTCACGAAGTGTTGTAGGCGCGCAACATTCGTTGCGCCGCGGCAACGATACCGCGACGGCCCCCAATCGAAGATTGAGAGCCGCGCGAGCGGTTAGCGCTGACCGCGTATCATGCGCCAGGCAAACAGCAGGATCACCGCGCCAATCGCAGCGGAAATGAGCGTCCGCCAGAAGCCGAACACCGGCACTTCCCCGATTTCCGCGAGCTTTGCGCCCACGAACGATCCCGCGATGCCGACCAGAATGTTGGTGAAAATACCATGGTTGGATGAGGTCACCCGCTCCGCGATCCAGCCGGCGATGGCGCCGATCAGGAGCATGGTGAAGAAACCAACTCCCGGCTGGCTGAAAAATGCCTGTGCGTCCATCGGTACCCCCACCCACGAATTCCACCCGGAATCGTCCGACCGTGCCGGAGCTTAACGCACTTCAGTGACGTTTCGAAAGCCCACGAGGCTGGAAGCCCTCCAGCCTGAGATGTTCAGCTATCTGCGCTGGCCGGTAGTCACAAGCGCCCGTGCATGCACTACTGTTGCCATTGTATCGAAACGCTACCTTCAAGAACTTCGATTGCTTTCAACCAAGCCCCGTGAACAGAGCGGGATGTATGCCAGCCGGCCTTCTGAAAGTACTTTTTCGTACCTGCAATGGAATCCAAATCGACCATCGACCATCCGCGTGCAGAGGCCCGAGTACGTATCGTGTCAACTATTCGAATTCCGGTAACTTTCAGTTTGGGCTTGCGACCGCGAAGCCCAATATGTCGAGCTTTACCGGCGATCTGGCCCCACGACATTCCTGGAAAGGCAGCGATTAGTTCGGGCGTGGTGGCTGAAAGATACAAGCTTCGCAGCCGCCTGACTTCGTTGGCTGTCCAGACATGCCGACGTTTTACAATACCCAGATGACGGACTCGGTTTCTTAACGCGTAATACGTTCGCCGTCGCAAAGCTCTGCGAAGAGCTCCATAGTCTGGATAAAGAGCAGCAACGACTGCATCTTCTTTTGCCGTCCAGAGAAAATGCCCGCGAGGCGTCCTTCCAGCCCGGCGTATCCGACGTCGCGCCGCTTCTGCCATAGCCGCATACCTTGCTGCGTATCGCAAATCCATGCGCAGATACTGCGGAAAAACGGCCAAGACTGTGTGACGGCAAACGCTTGATCTCTAATGGCCCCCACAATCCACAGGATAGCCCTCACATGTTCAGCACACGCCCATAGGCATCGAGCACAGCTTCCTTCATCGTTTCCGAGATCGTCGGATGCGGGAAGATGGTGTGGAAGAGTTCTTCCTCGGTGGTCTCGAGATTCATTGCGACCACGAAGCCCTGAATGAGTTCGGTGACCTCCGAACCGACCATGTGCGCGCCGAGCAACTGGCCGGTCTTCTTGTCGAAGATCACCTTTACCATGCCCTGGTCTTCGCCCTGAGCGATGGCCTTGCCGTTGCCGACGAACGGGAAGCGGCCGACGCGGATGTCCTTGCCCGCCTCTTTCGCCTTCGCCTCGGTCAGGCCGACCGATGCGATTTGTGGATGGCAATAGGTGCAGCCGGGAATAAGTGTCTTGTCCATCGGATGCGGGTGAAGACCTTTGATCGCTTCGACACATATGACGCCTTCATGCTCGGCCTTGTGCGCAAGCATGGGCGGGCCCGCGACATCGCCGATGGCGTATATGCCGGGCACGTTGGTCTTGCCGTAGCCGTCGATGACGATGCAGCCGCGATCGGTCTTCACCCCGAGCTTCTCGAGCCCGAAGCCTTCGATGTTACCGACGACGCCGACTGCCGAGATCACGCGATCCACTTCGAGCGTCACCGGCTTCTTGCCGTCGTCGATGGTGGCGACCACGCTGTCGGCTTTCTTCTCGAGCTTGGTGACCTTGGTGTTGGCGAGAACCTTGATGCCCTGTTTCTCGAACTGCTTGCGCGCGAAGCCCGCGATCTCGGCGTCTTCAACCGGCAGGATCTGCGGCAACACTTCAACCACCGTCACTTCGGTACCCATGGTGCGATAGAACGAGGCGAACTCGATGCCGATGGCGCCGGAGCCGACGACCAGCAGCGACTTCGGCATCTTGTCGGGGTTCATCGCCTCGAAATAGGTCCAGACCAGTTTCTTGTCCGGCTCCAGACCCGGCAGCACGCGCGGACGCGCGCCGGTCGCGACAATGATGTGCTTGGCGGTGTAAGCGCCCTCGCCCAGCGCGCCCTTGGGCGCAGCCGCCTCAGTCTTCTTCACCGTGAACTTGCCGCCACCGTCCAGCGTCGCCTCGCCCCAGATGATCGTGATCTTGTTCTTGTTCATCAGGAATTCGACGCCGCCGTTGAGGCGCTTCACCACGCCGCGCGAGCGCGCGATCACGGCTTTCGGATCGAACGAGACGTTGTCCGCCGACAGCCCGTAATCCTTGGCATGCTTCATGTAGTGATAGATTTCGGCCGAGCGCAGCAGCGCCTTGGTCGGGATGCAGCCCCAGTTGTTGCAGATGCCGCCGAGATACACCTTCTCGACAATGGCCGTCTTGAAGCCAAGCTGCGCGGCGCGGATGGCCGTGACATAACCGCCTGGACCTGAACCAATCACAACAACGTCGAAAGATGTGTCAGCCATTTTAAGTTCTTCTCGATTCGAGCCGTCCTGCAAAACGCCGAAGCATGGCCCATGGGAGGATCAATGTCAGGATGATGGGAACAACAATCTGCAACATTTCCTGAATGTCGGTCTCGCGAAGCTCATGAAACTCGCGAACCGAGATATCGGAATACTTTACGCCCACGACCAGCAACAGGAAGGACACCAGCGGCACCAGTAACGCGATATTCAAGGCGCGCGCGCCGCTCTTCCAGGACACCGCCGCGGTAAAGCAGATCAGCGCAACGACGCTGAAAACCGGCGTAGAGATCAGCCCCGCTATCAATGTCATTGAACAGGCAAGCCCCTCACCCGGGCACGGACGCAGCAGACCGGCGACAACCCCGAACGCGAGAGCCACAGCAAGACCGAACGCGCAGGCGAGTACGATAATCCCAAACCGGCGCATGCGCGCTCCCGGCCTACACCACCATCATGACGGGATTTTCAATCAGCTTCTTGAACGCTGTGATCAGCTCGGCGCCGAGCGCGCCGTCGATGGCACGGTGATCGCAGGACAGCGTCACGCTCATCATGGACGCCGCAACGATCTGGCCGCCCCGCACCACAGCCCTGTCTTCGCTCGTACCAACGGCAAGGATCGACGACTGCGGCGGATTGATCACCGCGGTGAAGTCCTTGATGCCGTACATGCCGAGGTTCGACACCGACGACGTTCCGCCCTGATATTCGTTCGGCTTGAGCTTCTTGGCCTTGGCGCGCGCGGCAAGATCCTTCATCTCGTTGGAGATCGCCGACAGGGTCTTGAGCTCCGCCTGACGGATGATCGGGGTGATCAGGCCGAACGGCAACGCCACTGCGACACCAATGTCGGAATGCTTGTGACGAAGCATCGCCGCTTCGGTCCACGACACGTTTGCTTCTGGAATCTTCTGCAGCGCGATCCCCATCGCCTTGATCACGAAGTCGTTGACCGAGAGCTTGTAGAGCGGCTTGCCATCTGCATTCTTGCCTGCCGCCGCGTTGATCTCCTCACGCGCCGCATTGAGTTTGCCGAGGTCGCAGTCCACCGTCAGGTAGAAAGTCGGCATCGAATTGGTCGCAGCGGTGAGACGCTGCGCGATGGTCCGGCGCATCGAGTCGTGCGGCACGCTCTCGTAACCGCCCTCCTCATACAGCGCGAGGATCTGCTGATCGGACATCGCCGGTGCGCCGACAGCGCCAGTCCCGGCGGCTGGAGCGCCAGCGCTGGCTGCGGGCTTGAGCCCCTTGCCGGATTTGGCTTCGTCAATATCGCGCGCGACCACGCGGCCGTGCGGTCCCGAACCGGTGACGCGGGACAGATCGATCCCGGCTTCCTTGGCTAGACGGCGGGCCAGCGGCGAGGAGAAAATACGCGCGCCGTTGGATTGCGCGGTCCCCCCACCCGGCGCGGCTTTCGCCGCGCCACCCTCCCCACCAAGGGGGGAGGGAGAAACTTGCGGAGCCGGCGCGGACCTTGCTGCTGCTTCAGACTTCACTGCGGAAACGGCTTTGGACGCTGATGCCGCGGCCTCTTTCCCTCCCCCCGCTTGCGATAGGGAGGGTGGCGGCGCAGACGCCTGCCCCGCTCCCGCAGCCTTCACGTCCTCGCCATCGCTCGCAAGCACCGCAATGATATTGTTGACGGGCACGTCCTGCGTGCCTTCCGGCACGAGGATCTTCGCGATGGTGCCCTCGTCGACGGCCTCGACTTCCATCGTCGCCTTGTCGGTCTCGATCTCGGCGATCACGTCGCCGGACTTGACCTTGTCGCCTTCCTTCTTGAGCCACTTGGAAAGGTTGCCCTTCTCCATGGTGGGAGACAGCGCAGGCATCAGAATGTTGATCGGCATGATACGAGTGTCCCGAATCCGAAGTTCGTCTCATTGTGCAGCGCCCTCCGTTACGAACTTCGGATTCGAAGGGACACTCGCAAATCTATTTTGTCCAGTGCGGTTTCGGTTCAGAAGTTCGCTTGAAGAACTCGAGGAAATGATGAAGCGAACTTCTGAACCACCGCACTGGTCCTGCTCTCTCAGCGGTAACTTACAGCCTTGGCGGCGGCGACGACGTCCGCCACCGTCGGCAGCGCGAGCTTTTCGAGATTGGCCGCGTATGGCATCGGCACGTCCTTGCCCGACACGCGTGCGACCGGCGCGTCGAGATAATCGAACGCGTTCTCCATGATGCGCGCTGCGATCTCGGCGCCGACGCCGGACTGTTGCCAGCCTTCTTCGACCACCACAGCGCGCGAAGTCTTCTTCACCGAATTGATAATCGTCTCGGTGTCCATCGGACGCAGCGTGCGCAGATCGATGACCTCCGCCTCGATGCCTTCCTTGGCGAGTTCGTCGGCGGCACCCAGCGCGTAGGTCATGCCGTTCGACCACGCGATCAGCGTGACGTCCTTGCCCGCACGCACGATCCGCGCCTTGCCGATCGGAACGACATAGTCGTCGAGCTTCGGCACGTCGCCGGTGTGGCCGTAGAGAATTTCGTTCTCGAGGAAAATCACCGGATTCGGGTCACGGATCGCGGCCTTGAGCAACCCCTTCGCATCCGCTGCCGAATATGGCGAGACAACCTTGAGGCCCGGAATCTGCGAGTACCACGCCGAGTAATCCTGGCTGTGCTGCGCGGCCACGCGCGCCGCCGCGCCATTCGGACCACGGAACACGATCGAACAGCCCATCTGGCCGCCGGACATGTAGAGCGTCTTCGCTGCGGAGTTGATGATCTGGTCGATCGCCTGCATCGCGAAGTTGAACGTCATGAACTCCACGATGGGCTTCAGCCCGGCCATTGCCGCACCGACGCCGACACCGGCGAAGCCGTGTTCGGTGATCGGCGTGTCGATCACGCGGCGGGCGCCGAACTCCTGCAACAGGCCCTGGGTAATCTTGTAGGCGCCCTGATACTCGGCGACCTCTTCGCCCATCACGAATACGTCGCCGTCGCGGCGCATCTCCTCGGCCATGGCGTCGCGGAGCGCTTCACGCACCGTCATCTTCACCATCTCGGTACCGGGCGGCACTTCGGGGTCCGGCTCGACCGGGGCCACGGGGGCTGCGACGGCAGCCGGAGCGCTGATCTGGGGCTTGCCTTCCCCGACGGGTGAGCGGGACTCTTCAACTTCTTGCTTAACTTCAACGGAGGCTTTGGCCGCAGCGGCTGCCGGGGCCTTGCCCAGATCGGCGGCGCTTTCGCCGTCGCTCAGGATGGTCGCGATCGGTGTGTTGACCGCGACATCGTTGGTGCCTTCGGCGACGAGGATCTTGCCCAGCGTCCCCTCGTCGGTGGCCTCGACTTCCATCGTGGCTTTGTCGGTTTCGATCTCGGCGATGACGTCGCCGGACTTGATGGCTTCACCCTCTTTTTTCAGCCATTTGGAGAGGTTGCCTTTCTCCATGGTGGGCGAAAGCGCGGGCATCAGAACTTGAATCGGCATGGTGACTCCGCACTTATCGGTAGATGTCGGTGTAAAGCTCGGAGGCATCCGGCTCCGGCGCGTGCTGCGCGAAATCAGCCGCCGCATTGACGATCTCGCGCACGTCCGCGTCGACCGCTTTCAGTTCCTGCTCGCTCACCTTGAGATCAAGCAAACGCTGCCTCACCTGCTCGATCGGATCGCTGTCGTGGCGCACCTTGTCCACTTCCTCGCGGGTCCGGTACTTCGCGGGGTCGGACATCGAATGACCACGGTAACGGTACGTCTGCATCTCCAGGATATAAGGCCCGTTGCCCTCACGGCACCACTGCACAGCCTTGTCGCCGGCGGCCTTCACCGCACGGACGTCCATACCATCGACCTGTTCACCCGGAATGTTGAAAGACGCGCCGCGCTTGGAGAAATCGGTCTGCGCCGACGAGCGGGTGACCGACGTGCCCATGGCGTAACGGTTGTTCTCGATGACAAAGATAATGGGAAGCTTCCACAGCTCCGCCATGTTGAAGCTCTCGTAGACCTGACCCTGGTTCGCCGCGCCATCGCCAAAATAGGCAATGCTGACATTTTTGTTGCCGCGATATCGATTGGCGAACGCGAGGCCGGTACCAAGCGGAACCTGTGCGCCGACGATGCCATGACCGCCGTAGAAGTTCTTCTCCTTGCTGAACATATGCATGGAGCCGCCTTTGCCCTTGGAGTAGCCGGCTTCACGTCCCGTCAGCTCAGCCATCACCCCCTTGGGGTCCATGCCGCAGGCCAGCATATGACCGTGATCGCGATAGCTGGTGATGATCTGGTCGCCCTGTTCAAGGGACATCTGCATGCCCACCACGACCGCTTCCTGACCGATATAAAGATGGCAGAAGCCACCGATCGCGCCCATTCCATAGAGTTGCCCCGCCTTCTCCTCGAAGCGCCGGATCAGCATCATCTCGCGAAACGCGCGAAGTTCCTGCTCCTTCGTGAAGGTCAGATTGTTGGGATGGCGGGAGCCGTTGCCGGCATCCTGCGCGGCCGTTTTCTTCGCTGTTGCCATAGCTTGTCCGGATAAGAGAGCAGGTACCAACCTCTGTACCCCAACTCCCATCGCAATGAAAAGCATCGCGTGCGCGAACGCATCACGCATCTATGACGCAATGCAGCGACAGCAATTTTAGAATCGAAAGCGGGCGATTTTTGAAATTTGAAATCTAGCGTGGTGGTTCGCAACGGAGCGCGCCGCAAAATCAGGCGAACTTCGGATTCAGGACACTAGTTCTGGCCGGTCATCCGCACGAGATCGCGCGGATGCACATAGTCGAGCTGGTAACGCGCGCGTTCGTCGAGCATGTCAGGATCGACGCGGTCCGAACGAAGCAGTGAAACGCGCTGTTCTGCCGCAGTTCGTTCGGCTTTGAGCCGCGCCAGCTCGGCAGTCAGCAGCACGATTTCTTGATCGAGTTCCTGGCGCGCATTCAGGCCGTACTTGCCGGTATACGCATTAACGCCAAAATAGGCGATCAACGCCGCCGCGATCGCGTACAGCGCAAGGCCGGTCATGATGGCTTTGAGTCGCGTGCGTGAAACCATACCCGCACGATGCGACAGCCCGGTTAACCTATCGCTAACAACCGGGCTGGCACGTCGCGACGGCGATTATTTCTTGAGCTTGTCGACCCAGGCCGCATAAGCCTCGATGTAGGTCTTCAAGACCTTTTCGAGAGCTTCCTTGATCAGGTTGCCGTTCTCGTCGAAGGCGTCGCCCACCCCGTTCAGATAGATTTCGGGCTGCTGGAGGATCGGGCCGCTGTAACCCGGGAGTATCTGCTTGAGGTTCATAGCCGCGCAGACGCCGCCCAGTGGACCAGGTGAGCTGCTGACGATGCCGATGGGCTTGCCGAGAAATGAACTCTTGCCGGACGGCCGCGAAGCGACGTCGATGGCGTTTTTCAGCACGCCAGGAATTGAGCGATTGTATTCCGGCGTCACGAACAGCACGGCATCGGATGCCTGGATTTTCTCCCGGAACGAAACCCAGTCCGCCGGCGGCGTCGCTTCCAGATCCTGATTGAAAAACGACAGGCCATGAAGCGTCACGATCTCGAGCTTGAGCGACGGCGGCGCGATCTTGGCAAAAGCTTTGGCGATCTTGAGCGAAAACGACTCCTTGCGGAGGCTGCCGACGATAACGGCAACGGTATGGGCCATGAGAACATCCTTTCAACGGCAAGCAAATTCTGTGGGGCGGGCTTAGCCTCGCCCCCAAAAGGATGCAAGTGCATTAACTTCAGATCGCGGGATCGTGTGGTGCGGGTTAGCATAGGATGACTCTAAATCGGTCGCGGTACCGCCGTCATCCTGAGGTGCGAGGGCAACGCCCGAGCCTCGAAGGGCGACGGCGTTTCATGCCCCATCATCCTTCGAGGCTCGCAAAAGCTCGCACCTCAGGATGACGGGACAGACCTCTGCCAATCTCACCTCATCACACTTTACCCCAACACCTCATCATTGTGCTGACCCAGCCGGGGCGCGCCGGAGTGCGGATGCGGGCGCTGGCCGTCGAACGAAATCGGCAAACCGACCACGGGCAACTCGCTGCCCGGCAACGTGCGCATCAGGTCAGACGCCTTGAACTGTTCGGTCTGCTGCAATTCCGCGATGGTGTTGACCGGACTGGACGGCACGCCCACTGCCTCGAAGGCGGCCAGCCACTCGGCCCGCGTCTTTGTCAGCAGCACTGGCTTCAGCAGCCCAATCAGGGTGTCGCGATGGACGAACCTGTCCCTGCCCCGCGCAAACCTTGGATCGGTACACCACTCGGGAAATCCGAGCACGACCGCGAGCTTGTGAAACAGCCGGTCATAACCGGCGGCGATCACCAGCGGATGATCGGCGGTATCGAACACCTGATACGGCACGATCGTCGGCGTCGCCGCGCCGGTTCGTGGCGAAAGTTCCTGCGTAACGTGATACGTCGCCAGCGATGAATCGACCCACGATGCCGCGCTGTCGAGCAGCGAGGTATCGATCACGCAGCCCTTGCCGGTGACATGACGCTGCTGAAGCGCACCCAGGGCGCCGATCACGCACCACTGCGCGGTGGCCTTGTCGTTGATCGCAGGTGCGCAGAATGTCGGCGGGTCTTCATGACGGCCGGTCTGCATCATCACGCCGCCGAACGCCTGAAGCAGCGGATCGAAGCCTGGCGCCTTCGACAGCGGGCCCTTCGGTCCGAACGCCCAGATCGAACAGTAGATCAGGCGCGGATTGATCGCGCACATGTGTTCTGGACCGATGCCGAGATCGCTGACCACGCCCGAGCGGAGATTCTGGATCAGGATGTCCGCATCGCGCACAAGCGTCTTGAGCTTTTCGATATCGGCCGCGTTCTTCATGTCGAGGGTCACCGACCGCTTGTTGCGGTTGGTGACGTGGAACATGATCGAGGCTTCTTCAATGAAGGGAGGCCCCCAGCTGCGCGCATCGTCGCCGCCGTCGGGTTTCTCGATCTTGATGACGTCCGCGCCCATGTCCGCGAGGATCGCCCCGGCAAGCGGACCCGCGAGCGCCTGCCCGATCTCGATGACTTTAATTCCGGCAAGCGGACCATTCATGGGTCGTTCTCCCGCAGCTTGATTTTAGCGGACGCCACTCAAGCGAGTGCGGCCTGCCAAGGCAAGCCGCAAGCGCAATATGAAAACGAAACCCAGCGTTGCGTCGGCACGCCTTCCGGCGCAGCCCGTCTTACGCCAGCGCCTTGAGCGCCGACCTGCCGGCGTAGATGGCCTGATTGCCGAGTTCCTGCTCGATACGCAGCAACTGGTTGTACTTCGCGGTGCGGTCCGCGCGCGCCAGCGATCCGGTCTTGATCTGACCGCAGTTGGTGGCCACCGCGAGATCGGCAATGGTCGAATCTTCCGTCTCGCCGGAGCGATGCGACATCACGGCGGTGTAGGCCGCCTTGTGCGCCATCTCGACCGCGGCGAGCGTCTCGGTGAGCGAGCCGATCTGGTTGACCTTCACCAGAATGGAATTGCCGAGGCCCTTCCTGATGCCGTCCGCGAGGCGCGTGACGTTGGTGACGAACAGGTCGTCACCGACAAGCTGGCACTTCGATCCGATCAGGTCGGTCAGTTCCTTCCAGCCGTCCATGTCGTCTTCGGCCATGCCGTCTTCGATGGAGACGATCGGATAGCGCGACGCAAGGTCGGCGAGATACTTGGCCTGTTCCGAGCGCGAACGGGTTTTCTTCTCGCCTTCATAGACATACGAGCCGTCCTTGAAGAACTCGGTCGCGGCGCAATCCAGCGCCAGCATGACGTTGCCGCCGGCCTTGTATCCGGCCTTGGCAATCGCGGCCATGACGAAATCCAGCGCCGCGTCCGCTGACGGCAGGTTCGGAGCGAAGCCGCCCTCGTCGCCGACATTGGTGTTGTGACCGGCCTTCTTCAATTCGGATTTCAGCGTGTGGAAAATCTCCGCGCCGCAGCGCAAACCTTCCGCGAAGTTCTTAGCCCCGACCGGCATCACCATGATTTCCTGGAAATCGATCGGATTGTCCGCATGCACGCCGCCGTTGACGATGTTCATCATCGGCACCGGAAGGGTACGCGCCGAGGTGCCGCCGACGTAGCGATAGAGCGGCATGCCGAGCGATTCCGCCGCCGCCTTGGCGACAGCCAGCGACACGCCGAGGATGGCGTTGGCGCCCAGCCGGCTCTTGTTCGGCGTGCCATCGAGATCGATCATCGTCTGATCGATCTGGACCTGCTGCTCGGCCTCCATGCCGCCGATCGCATCGAATATCTCCCCGTTGACCGCCTCAACAGCCTTCTGCACGCCCTTGCCCAGATAACGGTCCTTGTCGCCATCGCGCAGTTCGACCGCCTCATGTGCGCCCGTGGATGCGCCCGATGGAACGGCTGCGCGGCCAAGCGAACCGTCTTCCAGCACCACATCGACTTCAACGGTCGGGTTGCCGCGGCTGTCAAGAATTTCGCGGCCGATGATGTCGACGATGGCGGTCATGTGCATCTCTTCCTTCAGGTTAGAATGTGGTGCTTCTACAGCAAGGATTATTGCGGGAAAAGGCCGCGCAGATGGCAATTGCAGCGGAAATTATCGGGAAAACGCAGCCAGCACGGCCGAGGTTTCCCGCACGAGATTCTCCATGAGAGCTTGCGCCGTTCTATCCTTCAGAAGCCGCGCCCCTTGCCCTGCCTGAAGTGACAGAAATTCACCCTTCCCCCGCGCGATGGCAGACTTGCGGAGCGATCCGCTAAACCAGTTCTGGATCGGATAAGGCGGCAAGCTCTTGGCATGAACCGCCATTTCCTCCATGAAACGGTTGCGGATCGCGCGCACCAGGCGCCCACTGAAAACGCGGGTCAGTTGCGTGTTGCTCGCCTCGGGCCGAAACAGCATGTCACGATGGACGGGTGGCGCGCCGGATTCGTCACAGCCAAGAAAGGCCGTACCGATCTGAACCGCCTGCGCGCCGAGCGCCAGCACAGCAGCCATGCCGCGGCCATCGGCGATGGCACCTGCGGCAATGACCGGAATTTTGACGCGATCGGCCACCTGGGGAACGAGCGCCAGTGTTCCCGTCAGCGAGTCTTCCGCCGGCCGGAGGAAGGATGGCCGATGACCGCCGGCTTCAAAGCCGGTCGCAACAATTGCATCGAGTCCCGCCTCTTCAAGAACCTCGGCCTCCTCGACAGTTGTGGCGGTGCCAATCGTGAAAATGTCCCGCTTACGGCACGCTTGCAGAATATCTTTCGAGGGTATCCCGAAGACAAAACTCGCCACATCGGGTTTCGCGTCAAGCAAGGCTTCGACTTGCGCCCCGTAATCCTGAGCGAACCGCGCGGGCGGTTTTGGCGCTTCCATGCCAAGTTCGCGATAATATGGACCGAACCAGTCGGCGATTTGCTCGAATGCATCGGGACTCAGGTTTGGTTCGGTCTCGGTCATCACCCACAAATTAAGCGCGAATGGCTTGCGCGTTTTTGTTCGGATGTCGGCGCAAACTTCCAGGATCTGCGCCGGCGACAGCGCGTTCGCGCCGAATGAGCCGAGGCCACCTGCGTTGGATACCGCCGCCACAAGCTGCGTAGACGAGACACCGCCGCCGAACGGCCCCTGAACAATAGGATAGGCAAGACCCAGCACTTTCGTGATCTGCGTATCTGTCCACATTGTTCAGGTGCCCCATCCGATAAAAGCGCTTCGCCAACTTGGCGGCTACAAAAGTCCGGCCCTTGCCGTGACGTTTACGCCAGGAATGGCTATCGTGGGGCTCATGGAGAAATAAATGTCACGAAAGCCAAGCAAAAAATTTTCACCCCGCGCGCCGTTGCAACTCGGCCAACAGGTCGAAACGCCGGCTTCGCCGGACGCCGCCAACCTCGACCGGGTGCCGAACCCGCATCCGAAGGACAATTATCTGGTTCGCTTCGTGGCGCCCGAGTTCACCTCACTCTGCCCGATCACGGGCCAGCCCGACTTCGCGCATCTGGTGATCGACTATGTGCCGGATCAATGGCTGGTCGAGTCCAAGGCGCTGAAGCTGTATCTGTCGAGCTTCCGCAATCACGGCGCCTTCCATGAAGACTGCACGGTCGGGATCGGCAAGCGGCTGGTGAAGGAGATCAAGCCGCGGTGGCTGCGGATCGGCGGCTACTGGTATCCGCGCGGCGGCATTCCCATCGACGTATTCTGGCAGACCGGCAAATTGCCGAACGGCGTCTGGGTGCCGGATCAGGGCGTCGCGCCGTATCGCGGACGGGGTTAAATGTCGGTGAGGTCCGCCGGCTTCTGATGCAGCAAACGCGCCGCGACGATGCCGAGCACAAGAATCGCCGCCGCGCTGAGGATCAGCGTCGCCTGCTTGCCGGCATGCGCCAGCGTGAAGCCATATACGATCGGTCCCACCGCCTGCCCCATGAAGAAACAGAATGCATGCAGTGACATCGCCGAGGCGCGCGCCTCGGGCGCGAGGTCGCTAGAGAACACCTGCAACGACCCGTGCAGCGAGTAAAACCCCCAACCCATGATGAGGAACGAGATCGCCTGAATCTCCCAGCGCGGACCGAACGCGATAATCACGAACTGCAACGCCACGACCGCCGCGCCGCCGACCATCAGTCCGTTGACGCCAAATCGCGGCAGCAGCTGCGAGACGCTCATGCTGTAGAGCAGCCCGCCCAATGCAAATGCCGCGATGACAACACCGGGGATGGAGGCGCGGGTCTCGCCGAGTTCGAACAGAAAGGCGGCGACGAACGGGAAAAGGCCGAGAACGCAAATTCCTTCGATGAACACCGCGATGAAAACAACGCGCGCGTTCGGATTTTTCAGGATCGTGCGGTAGCCATCCTTGAGCGATTTGAAACTGACGCCGCTTCTCGGACTGGTGACGCCGCCGCGCCGGAAGCCCATGAACACCGCCACCGAGGCGACCACCATGATCGCGCCGAGAACCGCCAGGACACCGCGCCAGCCGAGAAAATCGCCGATCACGCCGGCAGCCGACGCACCCAGCAGATTTCCGGTCATTGCTCCGGCCAGCACGCGGCTCAGCGCGACTTGCCTTTGCGCTGTCGGCACCAGATCGCCGGTCAATCCGAATGCGATGGGAAATGTGCCCCCGGCCGCGATACCGACCAGCACACGCGACACGAACAGCATTTCAAACGAGGTCGCCGCTGCCCCGATAAGATTGGCGACACCCAGCAAGACAAGGCACGCGATCATGAGCCGTGGTTTGCCGAACATGTCGGCGGCCGCACCGAGAACAGGCTGCACAATGGCGAATGTCAGGGCAACGACTGCGGAGAGGCTCGCGGCTGTCGCAACCGTGACGCCGAAATCGCCGGCCACAAGCGGAAGCACCGGCTCCATTGCGCGCGACGAAAGTGCTGACGCGAACGTCGTCGCGGCGATGACATTGAGGATTGGCAGCATCAGGACTTCGTTCGTTCCCTTTACGCCGCGCTGGCCACCGGCCTAGCGCGTTCCGCTCCTACCCGTTTCCTTGGCGAGCGCATCGAAGGCCATCAGGTTCTTCATCAGGGCCTCGAAATCTTTCAGCGGCACCATGTTCGGGCCGTCCGACGGCGCGTTGTCGGGATCCGGATGCGTCTCGATAAACACGCCCGCAACACCGACCGCGACGGCGGCCCGCGCCAGCACCGGCACGAACTCCCGTTCGCCGCCGGATGAAGTCCCCTTGCCGCCCGGCTGCTGCACGGAATGGGTCGCATCGAAGATCACCGGCGCGCCAGTGGTGCGCGCGAGGATCGGCAGCGCCCTCATGTCGGACACAAGAGTGTTGTAACCGAACGATGCGCCGCGTTCGGTCACCATGACATTCGGATTGCCGCCGCCGGTGACCTTGCCGACGACATTGGCCATGTCCCACGGCGCGAGAAACTGACCCTTCTTGACATTAACGACCTTGCCGGTCGCGGCCGCCGCCAGCAGCAGGTCCGTCTGACGGCAGAGGAACGCAGGGATCTGCAACACATCGACCGCCTCGGCGACGCTCGCGCATTGTTCGATTTCATGCACATCCGTCAGCACCGGCAAACCGAGCGTTTCACGAATCTCCGCGAAGATCGGCAGCGCCTTCTCCAGGCCCATGCCACGCGCGCCGGACGCGCTGGTGCGGTTGGCCTTGTCGAACGACGTCTTGTAGACGAGGCCGATCTTGAGGCGCGCAGCGATCTCCTTCAGCGCGGAGGCGACTTCCAGTCCATGTGCGCGGCTTTCGAGTTGGCACGGCCCTGCAATCACCGCGAGCGGCAGCGCGTTGCCGAACTTGACGTTGCCTGCGGAAACCACCGGGGCTGCGGATACGGCCTTTTTCAAGTCATTTGTCCTCGCGTAAAGCGCCACTCTTGCAGCGCAGGCCGGCGAATATCAACCCGCCGGCCGGAGAAAACGTCATTGCGAGCGAAAGGAAGCAATCCGGTCTTCCGGGCAATCGCGTGCTGGATTGTCTTGCCGCAAGCGCTCTCCGTAGTGGCGGCTAAGCCGTCTCGAATATCAGGGTTGCACCAAAAGCTGACTCTGGCGGCACCACCAGCCGGCCGATGTGCCGGTGCGAGGCCACCCCGCCGCTTTTGAGGACACGCTCGGTTGCATCGATGTCCGGCACCGCAAGGCGCAGCCCTTTCAGCGAAGCGCCCTCGCCGTCAAGTTTGGGCAAGATTCCAAACTGGTCGCGGAACGACACCGCCTCCATGATCTCGACATCGCCGCGCGGCGTCTTGGCTGTGATGCCGATCGAACTCGAATGGAGATCGCGCACGCCGGTCAAGGCGCCCAGAAAAACGTGATGGTCGGCCGGATTGTCCGCGACCAGCACCGCGCCAAGCACACCGCTCGCGCCGTTCGGGTGCTGCTGATAGTCCGGCTTCCAGAACGCGGCGGGGTTGTGCTGGCGGCAGGTGAAGAAACCTGTGTGAGGAGATAGTGCATCACGCGCGAAGGCGAGCGAAAAACCAACGGTCGCGGAGCTTCCATCAGGCAGTTTGGCTTCACGCGAGAACGGCAGCGCTTCCGAGACACCAATGCCACTTCGTGCAAAGTCGGCAACGTCGGCCTCGCTGTCCGTGCTTTCGAGTACCAGCATCGAAAAGCCCTCGCCGCGCGCGATCGCCGCGCGATTGGGAGCACCGAAATGCAGCGACAGGCCGTCGTCTCCAAGCTTCTCGGGTTCGGCGACGGTCAGAATCTCGATGAAGAAGCCGGGGAACTGCACAACGTGATTATGCGTTCCCCACGGATGTCTGTTACGCGCGCCGACCTTGAATCCGGCACAGCGATAGAAATCCGCCGCGGCATCGAGATCGCGAGCGGCATGGACGATGTGATCGAGACCGCGGGACATGACCGATGCGCGAATGCGCCCCTTACTTCACTGCGGAAAAAGCCGTCGGCGTCAGGAACTGGCTGGTGATGTTCTCAACGATCTGGCCGTTCTTTTCGGTTTCGGCCCGCGTGGAGAGCCAGACCGGATCAGTCGCGAACGCGGTCCATTTCGTATCGCGATCAGCCATCGAGTCCCATTGGAGGAAGTAGGTCAGTTCCTGGCTGGACTGGCCGATGACCGTGGTGAAAAAGCCGGCCTGCCGGATGCCATGCTTTTCCCAGATCTTCAGCGTGTGGTTCTCGAAGCGCTTCAGCAAATCCGGGAGCCGTCCCGGAACACAGCGATAGACGCGCATTTCATAGATTTTGGTCATTGCCCCTCTTGTTGTTTGAACCGCCGCGCGAGCCGCGCCGACTGTAATTATGCAGGCTCTTCCGATCCGGCATATAGTGGCCTCGGCATGCCGTTATCAAGCGCTTCCCGGCCATGGGACCAATGCGGGAATTATTCATGCAAAAGACTTTGCTTGGCCTGATGCTGGCCATCGTGGCGTCCGGCTTGGTGACATCCGGTTTAGCGCACGCGCAGTCACCCGGAACGCCCGGCGTGGTCACAGGCGGCGCCAGCGGCGTGACCTTCAACGGCAAGCCCGCCGCACGTCAGGGCGACACCACCAGCGACAGCGGCGTGATCGTTGAAGGTTCTCCGAACGTCTTCATCAACGGCAAGCCAGCGGCTGTGATGAGCAGCAAGACCGGCTGCGGCGGTGTGGTCGTTGGCGGCGCAGGCAGCATCATCATCAACGGAAAGTCAGCGGTCCGCACCGGCGATCAGACATCAGGATGTCCGAAGTAGAAATCCGGCAGCAGCTAGCTTCCGGCGTAACGCGCCGTCACCAGCTTGAGATCGAAAGTCTCTTTCTCGGTGAGCCAGCGGATGTCCTTGCTCGCCGTCATCGCCTGCATGATGGACGGCGAAACGCCCATCCGCGTCATGTAGTCGAGGATGATGCCGGTGGTCTTCTGGGTGTCCGCGACGAGATCACGATCCAAATCGCCACCTTTCGGCACCTCCGTGCTGAACTGGTGGACGCCGTAAACGGAGCGCGGCATCGCCTCACGAATTTTACCGCCGGCATACACAATCACGCATGCGCTGGCGCAATAGGACGGCTGCGCGCGACCTTGCGCATCCACTTTTCCTACGACAGTCGTCAGTCCTCGCGACCGGATGATTTCGCCCATGATGAACGCCTGATCGAGCCTGCCGCCCGGCGACGACAGAAATACGGTATCGCCCGCGGTGAGCCTGGCTCCGTCGAGTTTTTCTCGGAACCAGCTCGCGGCGGCGGCTCCGATTTTCCCCTCGATGGCCAGCGCGTTGCGGCCATCCGCTCGCACCAGTGATGAGGTCATGCTGGGAGAGAAATACAGGTCTTTCCAATAAGCCCACGCCGACGGCGACGAGAGGTCCTGATAAGCCTGAACGCCGTACAGGGCGAACAGCACAACCGCGAGCAAAATGGAGAACAACGGGCCCCGGTTCCGCGAACGCGGCCTGCCAGGCTGTTGTGGAGCAACCGGAGGTTCTCCCCACGGTCGCGCCGGGCTTTCGGTTGGTCGCCCCGGTTCGCGGTCGTTGCTGGAGTTCATCGCCAATCCAATGTCGGCGTTTCTACCGGGTCGCTTAAACCAGCCGGCTCTGAACCATCGCCGCCTGCACGAACGACGCGAACAGCGGATGCGGTTCGAACGGGCGCGATTTCAGTTCGGGGTGGTACTGCACCCCGATGAACCACGGATGATCCTCGTACTCGACGATCTCCGGAAGCACGCCGTCCGGCGACATGCCCGAGAAGCGCAGGCCGTGCTGTTCGAGGCGATCCTTGTAGGCGGTGTTGACCTCGTAACGGTGACGATGCCGCTCTGAAATTTCAAGCGCACCACCGTAGACTTCCGAGACGCGGCTGCCTTTCTTAAGCGCGGCAGGATAAGCGCCGAGCCGCATGGTGCCCCCGAGATCGCCAGCTTTGCTCCGCTTTTCGAGTTCATTGCCGCGCAGCCACTCGGTCATCAGGCCGACCAGCGGTTCTTTCGTCGGACCGAACTCGGTGGAGTTGGCATCCTCGATGCCGACGAGATTACGCGCGGCCTCGATTACCGCCATCTGCATGCCGAAGCAAATGCCGAAATACGGCACGTCGCGCTCGCGGGCGAACCGCGCCGCCTTGATCTTGCCCTCAGCACCACGCTGGCCGAATCCGCCCGGCACCAGAATGCCGTTGACGTGTTCGAGGAACGGCGCGGGATCTTCGTTCTCGAAGACCTCACTTTCGATCCAGTCGAGATTGACCTTCACCTTGTTGGCGATGCCGCCGTGCGACAACGCCTCTATTAGCGATTTGTAGGCGTCCTTCATGCCGGTGTACTTGCCGACAATAGCAATCGTCACCTGGCCTTCGGGATTGCGGACCCGCTCGTTGATGACGTGCCAGCTTTCCAGCTTGGGCGGCTTGATATCGACGATGCCGAACGCGGCCAGCACTTCGTCGTCGAGACCGGCGGCGTGATAGGCCTCGGGCACCGCGTAAATGTTGTCGACGTCGCGCGCCTCGATCACGGCGGATTCGCGGACGTTGCAGAACAGCGCCAGCTTGCGGCGCTCTTCCTTCGGAATCTCCCGATCGGTCCGGCACAGCAGAATGTCGGGCTGGATGCCGATGGAGCGCAGTTCCTTGACCGAGTGCTGGGTCGGCTTGGTCTTCAGCTCGCCGGCACTTGGGATGTACGGCAAAAGCGTCAGGTGAATGTAGATGACCTCGCCGCGCGGCAGGTCGTTCTTGACCTGACGGATCGCCTCGAAGAACGGCAAGCCCTCAATGTCGCCAACCGTGCCACCGACTTCGCAGAGTACGAAGTCATAGCCCTCATTGCCGCCGAGGATGAACTCCTTGATGGCGTTGGTGACGTGCGGAATCACCTGCACGGTTGCGCCGAGATAATCGCCTCGGCGTTCCTTGTTCAGGATGTCCTGATAGATGCGCCCGGTGGTGATGTTGTCCTGCTTGGTGGCGGGACGGCCGGTGAAGCGCTCGTAGTGCCCGAGATCGAGATCGGTCTCGGCGCCGTCATCGGTCACGAACACTTCGCCGTGCTGATACGGCGACATCGTTCCGGGGTCGAGATTGAGATAGGGATCGAGCTTGCGAAGGCGGACCTTGTAGCCTCGCGATTGCAGCACCGCGCCGAGCGCCGCTGAAGCCAGACCCTTGCCGAGCGAGGAAACCACGCCGCCGGTGATGAAAATATACCGCGTCATGGGACTCTACCTTTAACTCCGCCGGTGTGATTCGCAAAACTAAACCCACGCGCACGCCGATAAATCGCGACGCTGTGGGTGACTTCGATATGTGAGTTCAGTCAGGGACTTGGAAGGCAACGCTAAGACTTGCAGGCAGGCGGCTTACGCATGGCTGCAAGTCGTGTCGCGACAACAACACTACTTCGACTGCGGTGCCTGCGGAGCGGACGGCGCTTCAGGCTTCTTGAGAGAATCCAGCAAACCACCCGCAGGTGCGGCCGGAGCGCCAGGCTGCGAGATCGGCGCCGGGCTGGTGTTGAGGATCGATGCAGGCTTGCGGTCATAGCTCGCGAGCCAGGACAGAAACAAGCTGGTGACGAAGAAGCCTGCCGCCAGAATGGCCGTCGTGCGGGTCAGCAAATTGGTCGTGCCGCGGCTGGACATGAAACCGCCGCCACCGCCTCCGCCGACACCGAGGCCGCCGCCTTCCGAGCGCTGCAACAGCACGACGCCGATCAGCGACGCGACGATCATGAGATGGATGACGATAATGACAGTCTGCATCGTTACCTTCCGTCACAAGCCTCGAACGCCGGAAACCGGCCCTAACGATGCTTGCGGGGGTTGAAGTTGCGCGGTCTGTACACGATTGCAGGGGTCATTGTCACCCCCGACAGACCGCTTCTCGACCATGGGATTTAGGGGCACGCAGCCGCAATCGCAAGGAAATCAGCGGCTTTCAGGCTGGCTCCTCCGACCAGCGCCCCGTCGACATTGGCAACAGCCATCAATTCGGCGGCGTTCGACGGCTTTACGGAACCCCCGTAGAGAATCCGGACGGACTCGCCCTCGCCCTTGAACCTGTCTTTCAGTTTGGTCCGGATAAACCCATGGACTTCCTCGACATCTTTGGTTGTCGGGGTCCGGCCGGTTCCAATGGCCCACACCGGCTCATAGGCGACCACCAGATTGGCCGCGGTAGCCCCGTCCGGCAGCGATCCGGCAAGCTGACGTCCGACCACATCGAGCGCCTGTCCGGCATCGCGCTCGGCCTGCGTTTCGCCGACGCAGACGATGGCGACAACGCCCGCCCGCCGGGCCGCCTCCGCCTTCCGGCGGACCAGCGCATCGCTCTCGTGATGATCGGTGCGGCGTTCGGAATGGCCCACGATGATCGCGGTTGCTCCGGCATCCGCCAGCATCTCGGCTGAAATATCGCCGGTATGAGCGCCGGATGGCGCGGGATGACAATCCTGTGCGCCAATTGCGACTTTCGATCCGATTACCGCCGCCGCCGACGTAAACAGCAGTGTCGCGGGAGGACAGATCAGAAGATCGGCCTTGCGCCACACATCCCCGGCACCCTGCGCGATGGCCCCAAGCTCGTTCATCGAGGCTTTAAGGCCGTTCATCTTCCAATTCCCGGCGATCAGAGGGCGGCGCGTGTCGGTCATCGTTGATCTCACCCGGTGGTTGGTTTGTAATTGGCCGATCTGCGCTACCAGAGGGCTTCCACAGAAGCCAGTTCCATTGCCCGGTTTCCACATCGCGGGCGGCGCAAGCCGTTAACCGCGCCGAAGCGTCGCCGTCACCATGGTTGCTAGGGAACCGGCACCCCTTTATATGTTGGCGAAACAACGCGGTAATGCCTCTGCGGCGGGCCGCCCCCATCCCCTGAACATCAAGTTGGACCCATGCTCCGAGGAATGCGCAAAGCCTCATCGAATTGGCTCGGCAAGACGGTGATGTCCGTCCTGTTCGGCGTGCTGATCATCAGTTTCGGTGTCTGGGGTATCGCCGACATCTTCAAGGGATTCGGGCAATCGAGTCTCGCCAAGATAGGCAGCACCGAGATCACCACCGAACAGTTCCGGAATCTGTTCACCGACAAGGTTCAGCAGATCGGACGCCGGTTCGGCCGGCCGCTGACCATGGAGCAGGCGCGCAACTTCGGCCTCGACCGCCAGGTGCTTCAGGAGGTCATCTCCGACGCCGCGCTGGACGAGACCGCGCGCCGCATGGGCCTCGGCCAGTCGGACGCCGATATCGTGCGCGCCATCTCAACCGATCCGACCTTCAAGGGGCTCGACGGCAAATTCGATCATGAGCGGTTCGTGCAGACGATCCGCCAGGCCGGCTACACCGAGCAGCGGTTCATTGCCGAGCAGCGCCGCGTGGCGATGCGCCGCCAGCTCACGGGCACGATCGTTGCGGGCCTGGAGCCGCCGAAGACCCAGGTCGAGGCGCTGGTCCGTTTCCAGAACGAGCAGCGCTCCGCCAGCTACGTCAAACTGGCCGCCGCTCAGGCGGGTGCCATCGCTCCGCCCTCATCCGAAGCGCTGGCGACGTATTTCGACGAACGCAAGCAACTGTTCAGGGCGCCGGAGTACCGCAAGATCGCGGTACTCACCTTGACGCCGGACGAACTCGCCAAGTGGATCACTGTCTCCGACGACGACGCGAAGAAGGTCTTCGAACAGCGCCGCGAGCGGTATGCGACGCCTGAGAAGCGTCAGGTGTTCCAGATTCCGTTCCCGAACGCCGACGAAGCCAAGGCGGCAAGCGAGCGCATCAAAGCCGGAACCTCATTCGAGGATATCGCCAAGGAGCGCAAGCTGACCACGGCCGACACCGACCTCGGCAATGTGGCGAAGGCATCGATCGGTGATTCCGCCATCGCGGACGCCGCATTTGCTCTCGCGCCGGACACCGTAAGCCAGCCGGTCAAGGGCGCCCTCATCACGGCGCTGCTGAAAGTCACGAAAGTCGAGCCCGGCACCAATCCGAGCTATGAGAGCGTCGCACCGGCGATCAAGCGCGAGATCGCGCTGGAGCGTGCGCGGGCCCAGATGCAGGACCTGCACAACAAGATCGAGGACGAGCGCGGCGGCGGATCGAATATCGCCGAGGCCGCCCAGAAGCTCGGGCTCAAGGCGACCACGATCGAAGCCATCGATCGTTCGGGCCGCGGACCGGACGGCAAGCCGGTGGCCGGTTTGCCGCAAGGCGTCGATATCGTCGCGCCCGCGTTTGCCAGCAATATCGGCGTCGAGAACGAGCCGGTGCAGTACAACGGCGGCGAACTGTGGTTTGACGTCCTCGGCGTGACGCCGTCGCGCGACCGGACGCTGGACGAAGTGAAGGATCAGGTCGAAGCGCGCTGGCGCGACGAACAGATCTCGACCCGCCTGCGCGCCAAGGCCACCGAGATTGTCGGAAAGCTGGAAAAGGGCGCAACGCTCGAGGCAGAGGCGTCCGCTGCGGGGCTCAAGGTTGAGACGGCGAAGCTGTTCAAGCGTGACACTGACGCCAAGGTTATTCCCGAGCGGCTGGTGACTGCTGCCTTCCGCACGCCGAAGGACGGCATCGGCCAGACCGAAGGCGGCGGCGGCAGCGAGTGGATCGTGTTCAAGGTCACCGACATTGTCGTGCCGCCGGTCGATCTTGCATCCGAGGATGTGAAGAAACTGACCGACAGCCTCCGCCGCGCGGAGATGGAAGAGCAGCTCACCGCCTATATCGCAAAGCTCGAAACCGATATCGGCGTCACGATCAACCAGAATGCGTTTGCCGTGGCCACCGGCGCGGCCTCGGCTCAGTGACATGGACGACCTGAAAGCCATTATCGGAAAGGTCGCCACCGGCGCGGCCCTGTCGCGTGACGAGGCGGCGGCGGCGTTCGACCGCATGATGTCCGGCGAAGCGACACCCTCGCAGATGGGTGCCCTGCTGATGGGCCTGCGCGTGCGCGGCGAAACCGTCGACGAAATCACCGGCGCGGTTTCGGCGATGCGCGCCAAGATGCTGACTGTGAAAGCGCCCGCCGATGCGGTCGACATTGTCGGCACCGGCGGTGACGGATCGGGATCGGTCAATGTCTCGACCTGCGCGTCGTTCATTCTCGCCGGCGCGGGCGTCCCGGTCGCGAAGCACGGCAACCGCGCGCTGTCGTCGAAATCGGGCGCTGCCGACGCGCTGGCGGCGCTCGGCGTCAACATCAACATCAGCCCTGAGCAGGTGGGCCGCTGCATCGCCGAGGCCGGTATCGGTTTCATGTTCGCGCCGACGCATCATCCCGCGATGAAGAACGTCGGCCCCACCCGCGTTGAGCTCGCCACCCGCACGATCTTCAACCTGCTCGGACCGCTGTCCAATCCAGCCGGCGTCAAGCGGCAGATGGTCGGCGTGTTCTCGAAGCATTGGGTCGAGCCGCTGGCGCAGGTGCTGAAGAATCTCGGCGCGGAATCGGTATGGGTCGTACACGGCTCCGACGGCCTCGATGAGATCACCCTCACCGGCCCGACCTTCGTCGCAGCGCTGGAGAAGGGCAACATCCGCACGTTCGAAGTCACGCCCGAAGACGGCGGACTGCCGCGCGCCACAAGCGCGGACCTGAAGGGCGGCGATGCGCAGGCCAACGCCAAGGCGCTCCGCGACGTGCTGGAAGGCAAGCAGAACGCCTACCGCAACGTCGCGCTGCTGAACGCGGCGGCTGCACTCGTGGTTGCCGGCAAGGCCAAGGATCTCAAGGAAGGCGTTGCGCTCGGCACCAAGGCGCTGGACACTGGTGCAGCGGCGGACAGGCTCAAGCGCCTTATCGCCGTTTCCAATGCTTGAGGAGCAACTCCCCTTGTCGGACATCCTCGATAAAATCGAAACCTACAAGCGCGAGGAAATCGCCGCGGCCAAGCGCGCGCTTCCATTCGCCGAGGTCGAGGCACGCGCCAAGGCTGCGCCCGCGCCGCGCGGTTTCGTCAACGCCATCCGTGCAAAGATCGCGCGCGGCGAGTATGCGCTGATTGCGGAGATCAAGAAGGCCTCGCCATCGAAGGGGCTCATTCGCGCCGACTTCGATCCTCCGGCGCTGGCAAAGGCTTATGAAGCAGGCGGCGCAGCGTGTCTCTCGGTGCTGACCGATACACCATCGTTCCAGGGCTCGCTCGCATTCATGGTCACCGCGCGCACCGCGGTTTCGCTGCCGGTGCTGCGCAAGGACTTCATGTACGACACCTACCAGGTGGCTGAAGCGCGCGCGCATGGCGCTGACTGTATCCTCATCATCATGGCCGCGCTCGATGACGCGGCGGCCAAAGACATCGAAGATGCCGCCTTCGCGCACGGCATGGACGTGCTGCTGGAGGTTCACAATCGCGAAGAACTGGACCGCGCCTTGAAGCTTCGCTCAAAGCTGCTCGGCGTGAACAACCGCAATCTGCGCACCTTCGAGACGACGCTGGCTACCAGCGAAGAACTCGCACCGCTGATCCCGAAGGATCGCATCATCGTCGGCGAAAGCGGCATCTTCACACCGGACGATCTGGCGCGCCTCGCCAAGGTCGGCTTCTCCACATTCCTCGTCGGCGAAAGCCTGATGCGGCAGGCCGATGTGACGGCCGCAACCCGCGCGCTGCTCGCGCGCGGCGATAAATCCCTGGATGTCGTCCCGGCGCAGGCCGGGACCCATAACCACCGTGCCCTGTGACAATGGCTGATCGCCGCTCCAGACATTCAACCGATGACTCAGGGGATATGGGTCCCCGCTTTCGCGGGGACGACATCTGAAATGGCGAAGCGGACAAAGCAACTCACCCATATCGACGCCAGGGGCGAAGCGCGCATGGTGGACGTTTCCGCCAAGCCGGACACCGAGCGTGTGGCGGTGGCCGAAGGCCGCGTCATCATGACCCGCAAGACGCTTGATCTGATCGTCAAGGGCAATGCCGCCAAGGGCGATGTGCTCGGCACCGCGCGCGTGGCCGGCATCATGGCGGCGAAACGCACCTCCGATCTCATTCCGCTCTGTCATCCGCTGGCGCTCGCGAAAGTCACGCTCGACATCACGCCCGATACCAAACTGCCTGGCTGCCGCGTGCGCGCAACCGTGAAGGTCAAAGGACCGACCGGCGTCGAGATGGAAGCGCTCACCGCCGTGTCGGTGGCGTGCCTGACCATCTACGACATGGTGAAGGCCGTGGAGCGCGGCATCCAGATCGAAGCCATTCGCCTGGTCGAGAAAAAAGGCGGAAAGTCCGGTCATTATCTGGCCGATTACTGAGGAGCGTCCGATGGCGCTGATGCCCGTCGCCGAGGCCTATGCCGCCGTCCTCAAGGACGCCGGCGCCCTTCCCGAGGAAACGGTCGAACTCAACGACGCCTTTCATCGCACGCTGTCCCGCGACGTCGCGGCGCTCCGCACCCAGCCGCCCGTCGCGCTGTCGGCGATGGATGGATACGCGGTCCGCGCAGCGGATGCCGCGCCGGGGGCACGGCTGAAGGTGATCGGCGAAGTCGCCGCCGGCCGGCCCTTCAATCAAACCATCGGCGCCGGACAAGCCGCGCGCATCTTCACCGGCGGTGTCATTCCCGGCGGTGTGGATGCCGTCGTCATTCAGGAAGACACCACACGCGACGGCGACATTGTGATCGTCAACGAGACCATCACGACGGGAAGAAACATCCGCCCCGCCGGCATCGATTTCCGCGAAGGCGACGTGCTGTTACCGCGCGGCACCCTGCTCAATGACCGCGCGCTGGCGCTGGCGGCCGCCATGAACCATCCACGATTGCCGGTGCATCGCCGTCCGAAAATCGCAATCCTCGCCACCGGCGACGAACTGGTTCCTCCGGGCACGACGCCCGGCCCCGGACAGATCGTCCACAGCAACGTCTTCGCACTGGCGGCGCTGGCGCGCAGCGAAGGCGCCGATGTGGCTGAACTCGGCATCGCGCGCGACACGCTCGAAGACACCTCCGGCGGGATTCGGCGCGCCCGCGATCTCGGCGCGGATGTCCTCATCACCACTGGCGGCGCGTCGGTCGGCGACCACGATCTGGTTCAGGCCGCGCTGAAAGCCGAGGGCTTCGACATGGCCTTCTGGAAGATTGCGCTCCGTCCCGGCAAGCCGATGATGAACGGGCGGCTGGGGGCGATGCGTGTACTCGGTCTGCCGGGAAATCCGGTGTCGTCTTACGTCTGCGCCTTCCTGTTTCTGGTACCGCTGATCCGTTCCCTCTCGGGGCGAACGATGGTCGACCATCCGCTCGAACATGCCCTGCTTGGGCGCGAACTGCCCGCCAACGACAAGCGGCAGGACTACCTGCGGGCGCGGCTCGCACCCGGCGGCGACGGCATGCCCGTCGCCACCTCGGTGGGCGCCCAGGACAGTTCGCTGGTTGCGAATCTCGCCGCGGCCAACGCGCTGATCGTCCGGCCGCCGCATGCCCCAGCCGCTCCTGCCGGCTCGCCCTGCACGATCCTCCGGCTGCCAAACTGACAATCGCGTTTCCAATCGCCGTTCGTTGACGTGAAATTAAGGGGTTGCGGAACACATATGGAACAGATAGTGTTCGTTCATGATTTGTTTCGAGTGACTCGCAACTCCTGAGTGTCCCCTTCCATTCTTTCGCAGTGGGGATCCAGAGAGGCGCGGCTTCGGCTCAAACTCGAGCTTCTAGGGATCGGGGACCTATTCAGATGCTGACACGCAAACAGTACGAGCTTCTGCGCTTCATCAACGAGCGGCTCAAGGAAGCTGGTGTTCCACCCTCCTTCGACGAAATGAAGGATGCGCTGGACCTGCGGTCGAAATCCGGCATCCACCGGCTCATCACCGCGCTTGAAGAGCGCGGCTTCATCCGCAGGCTCGCCAATCGCGCCCGCGCGATCGAGGTCATCAAACTTCCCGAACTCGGCGTCAATCCAGGCGGCGCCCGCCGCGGCTTCACTCCGAGCGTCATCGAAGGCAACCTCGGAAAGGTCCGCACGAACACTTCCGGCGGTCCCGACGAAGATGCCAGCTTCCCGGTCTCCGTGCCGGTCATGGGCCGGATCGCGGCAGGTACGCCGATCGAAGCGTTGCAGACCCGCAGCCACACCATCAACGTGCCGCCCGACATGCTCGGGTCCGGCGAACATTACGCCCTTGAGGTGCGTGGCGACTCCATGGTGGAAGCCGGCATTCTCGACGGCGACACCGTGCTGATCCAGCGCAACGAGACCGCCGACACCGGCGACATCGTGGTCGCGCTGATCGACGAGGAAGAAGCCACCTTGAAGCGCTTCCGGCGACGCGGCGCGTCCATCGCGCTGGAGCCTGCCAACGCGGCCTACGAGGTTCGTATCCTGCCGCCCAACCGTGTGCGGATTCAGGGCAAGCTGATCGGGCTTGTTCGCAAATACTGAGTTCGTCTCAAAATCAATCATCCGGCCGGAGATCGCTTTCCGCCGGTGTGGCATCAACGGGCTGCGCCGGACGGTTTGGCCGGCCAGCGGGTGCTTCAAGCTCATTCTCCACATTCGCCGGCGACCACGGACGATCCACGCCGCGCGGACGGTTGGCTGTGATCGCGTGACCCTCGGTGGTTTTGCGTAAGGCAAGCGTCCCTCGCCTGCCAAGCATCTCCTGATCCAGCACCATGGCCGCGCAGTCAGCCGGCGGCTGCCGCAGCGTCACGATGACGGCAGCCCGCGCGCAGTCGTCCATGAATCCTTCCGGTTTCAGGGTCAGCGCAACGGTCGATCCATCCGCAGCCTGCACCACGCATCCGGATGCGTCGCACGAGACGCCATCGGTCAGCGACGCGTCGGTTGCCTTGCGCATGTCAGCGTCGGCTGAGAGCCATTCGCGCGACAGGAACACATCCTTTCCGGTGCGCATCAGACGCAGCTTGCCGTCCTTCCCTCGCACGGCGACGGTGTGACCGTCTCCTGCCACAAGGATATCCGGCTGCGGCGTGGTCAGCGCCCAGATCGTTGCGAATGCAATGAGCCCTGCTCCCGCCCATCGCAATGGCGTCCGCAACAAACCGAGCGCAATGATGCCCGCGCTCATCAAAGCCAATGGGCCGGTGCCGAAGGCTGCGATCTGGCCGATGGCGCCGGGCAGCGCCGCGACCCACTGCGACACCGCAACCATCCAGCCGATGCCGACATCCATCAGCCGCCAGAACACGCCGTCGAAGCCAAACGGCATAGCGAGCAGTCCGAGAAGTCCAGCCGGCATCACCAGCACCGAGACCACCGGCATCGCCGCGAGATTGGCCAGCACGCCATAAGGCGTCACGCGATGAAAATGAAACGCCGCATACGGCATGGTCGCGAATCCGGCCACCAGCGACGCCAGCGCCAGCATGATGATCTCACGCCCACCCCACAGCGCCGCGCGCGCCACCCGCGAGTTGTCGGGCGAGGCGAACAGGTTCGGCATGCCTATCTGGATCAGCGTCACGAGACCCAGCGTCGCAGCGAACGACATCTGGAAACTCGGGTGGACCAATGCTTCCGGTGCGATCAGCAGCACGATCATCGCCGCGACCGCGAGTGTGCGAAACGTAATCGCGCGCCGGTCGACCATCACCGCGATCAGCACCACTGCCGTCATGAAGAACGAGCGCTGCGTGGCGACCTCCGCGCCCGACAGCAACAGATAGAACGCCGCGGCGAGCAGCGCCGCGACCGCCGACCATTTCTTGATCGGAAACGTCACGGTGAGCGCGGGAAACAGCGCAAGCAGCGCGCGCACCGCGAAAAACACCACGCCTGCCACCACCGCCATGTGATAGCCGGAGATCGACAGCACGTGGCCAAGCCCGGAAATGAACATCGCATCGTTGACCGGCGCGGAAATCGCGTCGCGCCGCCCCGTCAGCAGCGCCGTCGCAATGGCGCGGTTGTCTCCGCTGACTACGCTGCGAATCCGCGCGTCGATGGCATCGCGCATGCCCTGCATCGTGGCGGCATAACGCAGATACGTGCCGCCACCGCGCGGAGCCTCGACGGTCTTGATCGCCCCCATCGCGAATCCTGACGCCCCGATGCCCTGAAAGTACATGTCGCGTCCGAAGTCGTAGCTTCCCGGACGCAGCGGCGAGAGCGGCGGCAACAGCCGCGCCTTCAGTTCGACGAAGCTGCCGACCGCAGGCGCGGTCCCCTTTTTAACCGACAGCCGCACACGCTCGAGCTTGATCCCGCCACGCGGAGACTCCATCTCCTCGACCCGCAGTACGAAGCGGTCAGTGCGTTCGCGCTCGTCACGGGTCTCGACGAAACCCTTCATCGTCACCGAGAACATCGGGCGCGCCAGCACGCCATGGGCGACACGCGCGGTCTTCAGCGTGGCTGCCGCGAATCCTGCCGCCAGCGCGGCCAGCATCACCATCAAGGGAAAGACGCGGCTGCGCCGCGCGACGAATGCCGCGGCACAGAGCGCAAATGCCGTCGCAGCGGTAACCGATGCGACAGGCTCGCGGTCTGCCGCGAAATAGATCGCAATCCCCGCGCCGAACGCGACCGGCACCCATGGCAGCAACCGGCCCGGTCCGGCTTCCGCGGCGACCCAGTTCCGGAGCTTCCCGGTCAGAAACGCCGCTAGACCGTCGGTGATATCTGGGATCCCGGCGCGCACGGCGCTGCGCGGCGGCCAAGCAACAGCTCGGCCGATGGCACGCCCCGCCCGGCCTTGGGATCTCTCTTGGGATCGCTCCCGGTCCTCGCCCCCGCCCGCCATCGCGCCGCTCCGGCATCGCTTCGGTGATGCTAGCGGAAGCGATCAGGCTGAACAGCGGAACGGATACGGAATATGCAAGACTCTTGCTATCAGCCCCCGGCCGAGACCTTGGCCCAGGTATCGCGCAATCCGACGGTGCGGTTGAAGACCAGTTTGCCCGGCGCCGAGTCCTTGTCACGGCAGAAGTATCCCTGCCGCTCGAACTGCATCGCGCCATCGAAGTTGTCGCTCGCCAGCGCGGGCTCCAGCATCCCGGTGACGGTTTCGAGCGACTGCGGATTGATCTGCGCGGCGAAGTTCGCAGCCTCCGGCTGCGGTGTCGTGAACAGCAGATTGTAAAGCCGCACTTCCGCCGGCACCGCTTCCGCCGCGCTCACCCAGTGGATCGTCGCCTTCACCTTGCGTCCATCAGGCGCGTTGCCGCCTTTGGTTGCCGGATCGTAGGTGCAGCGCAGTTCAACGACCTCCCCCGCCGCGTTCTTGATGACATCGCGGCAGGTGATGAAATAGCCGTAGCGCAGCCGCACTTCGCGGCCCGGCGCCATGCGGAAGAACTTCTTCGGCGGCTCCTCCATGAAATCGTCGCGTTCGATGTAGAGTTCGCGGCCGAACGGAATCTGCCGTGTTCCCTGCGACGGGTCATCGGGATGGTTGACGGCTTCGAGCGCCTCACTCTGCCCTTCGGGATAGTTCTCGATCACCACCTTGAGCGGATTGAGTACGGCCATGCGCCGCGGCGCGGTCTTGTTCAGCACCTCGCGCACCACGAAATCGAACATGCCGAGATCGACGGTGCTGTTGGATTTGGCAACGCCTATGCGTTTGACGAATTCGCGCAGTGCTTCCGCCGGAATGCCGCGCCGCTGCAAACCCGCAAGTGTCGGCATGCGCGGGTCGTCCCAGCCGGACACGTGACCGCCGCGCACAAGCTCGGTGAGCACGCGCTTGGACAGCAGCGTGTAGGTCACGTTGAGCCGGGCAAACTCATACTGATGCGGACGCGACGGCACCGGCAGGTTTTCAAGACACCAATCGTAGAGCGGACGGTGATCCTCGAATTCCAGCGTGCAGATCGAATGCGTGATGTGCTCGATCGCGTCGGACTGGCCGTGCGCGAAATCGTAGCTCGGATAGATGCTCCACGCGTCGCCCGTGCGCGGATGATGCGCGTGCAGAATGCGATACAGCACCGGATCGCGCAGATTGATGTTGCCCGATGTCATATCGATTTTCGCACGCAGCACGCGCGCGCCGTTCGGGAATTCACCCGCGCGCATGCGGGTGAACAGGTCGAGATTTTCCTCCACCGGGCGGTCGCGGAACGGGCTGTTCTGTCCGGGCTCGGTCAGGGTTCCGCGAGTCAGCCGGATCTCCTCCTGCGTCTGGTCGTCGACATAGGCCTTGCCGGCGCGGATCAGATGCTGCGCCCAGGCATAGAGCTGCTCGAAATAGTCCGATGCAAAATGAAGATGCTCGCCCCAGTCGAAGCCGAGCCAGCGCACATCGCGTTCAATCGCGTTGATATATTCCTGTTCTTCCTTGGTCGGATTGGTGTCGTCGAACCGCAGATGGCAGCGCCCGCCGAACTCCTCGGCGATGCCGAAGTTCAGGCAGATCGATTTGGCATGGCCAAGATGCAGGTACCCGTTGGGCTCTGGCGGAAAGCGGGTCACCACGCCTTTCTCCCGCCCCGAAGCCAGGTCCTCGGCAACAATATCGCGGATGAAGTCGCGGCCCGCGGCCGAAGGCGATTCGTCAGTCATTGGTACCCTTTCAAGCCAGTGTGGCGGTTCGCAAGTCCGCATCATTTCGCAGCACGTCCTTTGCGGACTTGCGAACAGAAGCCACCCTGGAATCATAAATTCCAATGTCCTTTTGAATCCGACGTTCGCTACGGAAGATGCCGCGAAATGAGGCGAACTTCGGATTCAGGACATTGGCCCTATGTGCCAAATCCGGGAGGCCGCGCCAAGGGCTGCCCGGCGCCCGCCGGACCGGGGTTTTACGCTGGCGAGGCCCGCGTCCGGGCACCGGGAAGCGTCTTAATTCCCTGTAATTCGTGCTGAGACAGTGTGCATTTGTTGTGATAAACGCCCGCCGATAACCGCTCCAGAGATCGATCGAACCGCCTGAAATGACTGAAACTGTCGTTACCCGCTTTGCGCCGTCCCCGACCGGCTTCCTCCATATCGGCGGCGCGCGCACCGCGCTGTTCAACTGGCTGTATGCGCGCAAGCGCGGCGGCAAGATGCTGCTGAGGATTGAGGATACCGACCGCGAGCGTTCAACCGACGCCGCCATCGAGGCCATCCTCGACGGGCTGAAATGGCTCGGTATCGAATGGGATGACGAAACGGTCTATCAGTTCACCCGCGCCGCGCGGCATCGTGAAGTCGCCGAGCAGTTGCTCGCCGAAGGCAAGGCCTACCGGTGCTACGCGACGGCTGACGAACTGACGCAGATGCGCGAGGCCGCCAAGGCCGAGGGCCGCGCGATCCGTTACGACGGCCGCTGGCGTGACCGCGATCCCTCCGAGGCGCCAGCCGGCGCCAAGCCTGTCATCCGGCTCCGTGCGCCTCAGACCGGCGAAACAGTGATCGAGGATCAGGTTCAGGGCCGCGTGGTCTGGCAGAACGAGAATCTCGACGACCTCGTGCTGCTGCGCTCGGATGGTAACCCGACCTACATGCTCGCCGTGGTCGTGGACGATCACGACATGGGCGTGACCCATGTCATTCGCGGCGACGACCATCTGATCAACGCGGCGCGGCAGAAGCATATCTATGACGCGCTCGGCTGGACCGTTCCGGTGATGGCTCACATTCCACTGATCCACGGTCCCGACGGCTCGAAACTTTCCAAACGGCATGGCGCGCTAGGCGTCGATGCTTATCGCGCCAAGGGGTATCTGCCGGAGGCGCTGCGGAACTATCTGGTGCGGCTCGGCTGGAGCCACGGCGATCAGGAAATCTTCTCGACCGAGGAGATGATCCGGGAATTCGACTTGCCGGCCATCGGACGCTCCGCTGCGCGGTTCGATTTTGCTAAGCTCGAAAATCTCAACGGCCATTACATTCGCAACGCCGACGACAAGGCGCTGCTGGCGAGCTTCGAGGACGTGCTCCAGTTCAGTTCCGAGGGCGCGGCCATCCAGGCCAAGCTGAACGACACGACCCGCGCCCAATTGCTGGCCGCCATGCCCGGCCTGAAAGAGCGCGCCAAGACCCTCCTCGAGCTGGTCGAGAGTTCCAATTTTATCTTTGCCGACCGCCCGCTCCAGATGGAGCCCAAGGCCGTAGCCGTACTCACGCCCGAGACGCGAAAACTGATCGGGGAACTTCGCTCTGCCCTGGAAGCCGTCAATCCCTGGACCGCCGAGACCGCCGAGACCGCCATGCGAACCTTTGCCGAAGCAAAGAACCTCAAACTCGGGGCGATCGCACAGCCGTTACGTGTCGCCTTGACCGGGCGGACCACCTCCCCCGGGATTTTCGACGTTTTGGCCGTGCTCGGGCGGCAAACCTGCCTGGAACGCCTGCAGGATCAGGCTTCCGGCCCCCGGTAGCCGAGCGCAACGCTGCCCAAACTTTGGGTGCAGCCTACCTATCTTGCAGCGCACACAGCAATAAGCTACCCATTCGGGCCACACTTCTGGAATAAAGCGCTTATGTCCCCATATGGCCGTAAGCGTCACTCGCCCTGAGCAACACCTACCGGGGACTTCACGATGGATGCAAAGACCAACACCAAAAAAGCAACGCTGACGGTCGAAGGGAAGACCGTCGATTTCCCGGTTTTGTCCGGCACTGTCGGACCTGATGTCATCGACATCAGCAAGCTCTACGCCCAGACCGGGATGTTCACGTATGACCCGGGCTTCACATCAACGGGCAGCTGTGAATCCAAAATCACCTACATCGATGGCGACGAAGGTATCTTGCTGTACCGCGGCTATCCGATCGAACAGCTCGCCGAGAAGGGCGATTTCCTCGAAACCTGCTACCTGCTGCTGTACGGCGAACTGCCGACCAAGGCCCAGAAGGAAGATTTCGACAACCGCGTGACCAATCATACGATGGTGCATGAGCAGGTCGCTCGCTTCTTCCAGGGCTTCCGCCGCGACGCTCACCCGATGGCCGTCATGGTGGCCTCGGTCGGCGCACTCGCCGCATTCTATCACGACTCGACCGATATCAACGATCCGCACCAGCGGATGGTCGCGTCGATACGGATGATCGCAAAGATCCCGACGCTGGCTGCGATGGCCTTCAAGTACAACATCGGTCAGCCCTTCGTGTATCCGAAGAACTCGCTCGATTTCGCTTCGAATTTCCTGCGCATGTGCTTCGCGGTGCCGTGCGAGGATTACAAGGTAAATCCAGTGATGGCGGAAGCGCTGGACAAGATCTTCATCCTTCACGCCGACCACGAGCAGAACGCATCGACATCCACGGTGCGCATCGCCGGCTCGTCGGGCGCCAATCCGTTCGCCTGCATCGCCGCCGGCATCGCCTGCCTGTGGGGACCTGCCCATGGTGGCGCCAACGAAGCAGCATTGCAAATGCTGGCCGAGATCGGCACCGTCGACAAGATTCCCGAGTTCATCGCCAAGGTGAAGGACAAGAACAGCACCGTCCGCCTGATGGGCTTCGGCCACCGCGTCTACAAGAATTACGATCCGCGCGCGAAGATCATGCAGCAGATGTGTCACAAGGTGCTGGCGGAAACCGGCCACCAGAACGACCCGCTGCTCCACGTCGCCATGGAACTCGAGAAGATCGCGCTGAGCGACGAATACTTCATCCAGCGCAAGCTTTATCCGAACGTCGATTTCTATTCAGGCATTACCCTGAAGGCGATGGGCTTCCCGACCTCGATGTTCACCGTGCTGTTCGCGGTCGCACGCACGGTCGGCTGGATCAGCCAGTGGAGCGAGATGATCCAGGATCCGCAGCAGAAGATCGGCCGTCCGCGCCAGCTCTATTCCGGCGCGACGTCCCGCGATTATGTCGGGATCGACAAGCGCAAGTAAGCGCGGCGTTATTCTCAGCAAAAAGGCCGGTGCATCGCACCGGCCTTTTTCGTTGCAGCGATCGCGAGATATCAGCGCAGCATCGCGATGACGTTGTCCGCCGCGAGTTCGCTGGGCCGCTTGCCGCCCGTGAACATGATCTCTTCCAGCCGGGCGAACGCATCCAGTTGCCGTTGCCGCGCCGGAGTGTCTTCAAGAACATCCCGCAAAGCAGGCGCAAGATTCTCCGCCGTGAAATCCTGTTGCAGGAATTCCGGAATCACATTCTCGCCGAGAATAAGATTCGCCAGAATGATCGACGAGGTCTGGATCACGCGCCGCGCGATGAAGGCCTCGATTTCGGTAACCCGATAGGCCGTCACCATGGGCACACCGGACAGCGCCAGTTCGAGCGTCACGGTCCCCGACTTCGCCAGCGCTGCGCGCGCGCTTCTGAATGCAGCCTTCTTCTCGCTGTCGCTGACGACGATCCGTGGTTGCACTGGCCAATCCGCAGCAGCGGCGCGGACGCTCTCCAGCAACCCAGGCACCGTCGGCAGCACCGGCTCGAACGCGATGCCCTGCGCGCGCAACAGGCGCAGCGTGTCGCCGAAGATCGCCATGTTACGTTTGATCTCGCTGCGGCGGCTTCCGGGCAGCACCAGAAGCAGCGGCGGCGCGGCTGACCGGCGCGCCAGTTCCCCCGTATCCGGCCGCAACGTATCGAGTTCATCCAGCAAAGGGTGGCCGACATAGATACACGGCGGACCACCCAGCTTGCGATGGACTTCAGGCTCGAATGGCAGAACGGCCAGAAGCCGGTCGACATAGGCACGCATCTTCCGCGCACGTCCCGGCCGCCAGACCCAAACCGTCGGCGACACGTAATCGACAATCGGGATCGATGGATCGCGGGCCCGGACACGCCGGGCGACGCGATGGGTGAAATCCGGGCTGTCGATGATAACCAGAACGTCAGGCCGCTGCTTCAGTATCTCGTTCGCCGTCTCGCGAATACGCCGCAGGATCATGGGAAGGCGCTTCGGAATCGCCGCAAGACCGATGATCGACAACTCATCGGTGGGAAACAACGATGGCACGCCCTGCTCGGCCATGTGGCGGCCGCCCACCCCGACGATCTTCGCCGCCGGTCCAAGCCGTGCGCGCAAAGCCTTGATCAGGCCCGAGCCGAGCCGGTCGCCTGATTCCTCAGCCGCGATCAGGAAAACCGTCGGGGACCTGCGCGCATCACTCTCGCCCGCGCTCACAGCGGCAATCCCGTGATGAAGAGTCCGGCCTGATCGGCCTTCGCGGTCATCACATCTGCCTCGGCGACAAGCGTGTGCCCGGCGACAATACCAATGCCAGCCAACCCGGCGGCAATCGCACCCTCAATGGTCCTGGGACCAAGTGTCGGAAGATCGAAACGTAAATCCTGTTGCGCCTTGGGCGTTTTGACCAGCACGCCGCGGCCCGGCCTTGCCCGGATTCTTTTCTCGGCGCGTAGTCGCATCACCCGTGCCAGAAGTCCGTCGGTGCCCTCGATGTCTTCCACAGCAACAACATGGCCGTCGATCACGACCACGCCCTGGCCGACGTCGAAGGGGCTGATCGCCCGCATCAGTTCACGCCCCTTGGCGATGTCCGCGATGGCCTCGGCATCGGGTGTGCGGCGTGTGAGGCTGCCTTCCGGCATCAGCAGCTCGGGCGCAACATCCTTGATGCCGACGACACGAATTCCATGGCGCTCGAAGATGCGGCTGACACCCGTCAGCAGATGATCGTCACCGCCGCGCAGCGCCGCCGCTATCGCCGGGATGGCCCGCAGCGTGCCCCAGTCGAGACGGATCTCGGACAGCGCGGGCCTGACCAGGCCGCCGATGAAGACGATGTCGCGGCATCCCTCGGAGCGCATCAGCCGCGTCAGCCGGCCGACCTGACCGAGCGCGACCCAGTGATGGGGATATTGCGCGACACGCTCGGGGTCGCAAAAGCCGCGGATTGCGAACAGGAACGGTGCGATCCCCCGCGCCCGCAGCAACTCCGCGACCGAAAACGGCAGCACTCCGCTTCCCGCAACGATGCCAACTGTCGAAGACAATGCGGGAGCTGTCATCATCGCTGTTCGAGGTGAGCGCGCTCGGAGGGTTTGTTCGGGTTATTGTGCGCCATGCAGAGCGGGCGCTTGTCCCCTTCATCGATAAAGGTCAAAATTTCCGAGATAGCAGGATCGGCATTTCCCATCGGCCGTAACGCCTCAAGCCGCTCCGCGAAGATGCCGCCGCCATGAAACAGCTGCTGGTAGAAGTCGCGCACCACCTTCAGGCGCGAGTGTGTGAAGCCACGGCGGCGCATGCCGACGACATTCATGCCTTCAAGATGCGCGAACTGGCCGCTCGCAAGTCCGTATGGAATGACATCGTGCCTCAATCCGGAAACGCCGCCGATCATGGCCTGATGTCCGATCCGGACAAATTGATGGGCTGCCGACAGGCCGCCGAAATAAACGAAATCGCCGATCTCGCAATGGCCGCCCAGGGTCGCGCTGTTGGCAAAGATCACATTGTCGCCGACAATGCAGTCGTGGCCGATATGCGAATACGCCATGAAGAAGCCGCGCTTGCCGACGCGCGTCTTGCCGCCACCTTTGACCGTGCCGACATTCATGGTCACGCTTTCGCGGATGATACAGCCCTCGCCGATATCGAGCGTTGTCGGCTCATCGCGGTAGCCCAGATCCTGCGGCGCCCCGCCGAGCGATGCGAACGGAAACACCGTGCAGCCGGCGCCAAGAGTCGTGTGGCCGCCGATGTTGACATGAGCATGCAGCTTGCAGTCCGGGCCGATCGTCACGTTCGATCCCACGATGCAGTAAGGCCCGATCGAGACGCCGTCGCCGATCACGGCTCCGTCCTCAATTCGCGCCGTTGGATCGATCTTGCTCATCAGCCCCCTCTTGTCTGCAACCCTTTCGCTCAGCCGAAAACCGGACCGCGCAGACGATACGACACTTTTATAACGAACCCGATCCGCCATCCCGGATGAAAGATGGCGCGATCGTGGTCATGAATTGTTACGCATGATGACAAGGCACGTCAGTCGGCCAGCATCGCACCGACGTCGGCCTGCGCGACGATCTCACCGTTGACCTTGGCGTCGCCGTGAAACCACCACATGTCCCGCCGCCGCGTGACCAGCTTCATATGATAGTGGATGATGTCGCCGGGGCCCGTCGGCTTGCGAAACTTGCACTTGTCGATAGTCAGGAAATACACCGCCGTCGGCCGGTTCGTCTCCGTCGACAGCATGCCGATCACGCCAGCGGTCTGCGCCATGCCTTCGATCATCAGTACGCCCGGAAAAATCGGACGGTTCGGGAAATGTCCCTGAAATACCGGTTCGTTGACCGACACGTTCTTGATGCCGATGCCGCTGAAGTCCTTGCGGATGTCGATCACCCGGTCGATCAGCAGCATGGGATAGCGGTGCGGCAGCGTCTTCAGGATCTGCCCGATGTCCACGGCCTCGATGGTGATTGGTGCCTGCTCGTCCATTATGTCTGTTCCCCGTCGCCCGAACCGGACGGCTTCGATTTCAACTTCGCGGTGCCTTCCCGGCCGAGACGCTCCACCTCGAACAGTTCGCGGAAGAACTGCTTGATCGGCTTGGCCGGTGACCCGCCCCAGCGCGCGCCAGGCGGCACTTCGCCGACGACGCTGCTTCGTGCCGCGATCTGCGCGCCGTCGCCGATGGTGGCGTGATCGCTCACGCCGATGCGCGCGGCAAGGACCACGCCGTCACCCAGCGTCGAGCTGCCGGCGATCCCGCTCTGGCTGACCACGACACAGTTGCGGCCGATGACGACGTTGTGGCCGATCTGGACGAGGTTGTCGATCTTGCTGCCCTCGCCGATAACGGTGTCATTGAGCGCGCCCCGGTCGATGGTGCAGCCCGCGCCGATCTCGACCCCGTGCTGGATGATGACCCGCCCGGCCTGCGGCACCTTCAGATGTCCCTTCGCACCCATCAGGTATCCGAATCCATCCTGGCCGATCCGGCAGCCGGGATGGATGATGACCTCGTTCCCGATCAGCGCACACAGAACCGACGCGTTCGCGCCGATATTGCAATCCCGGCCGATCCGGACACCCGCCCCGATCACCGCGCCTGACCCGATCACGGTCCCCGACCCGATTTCGACGTCCGGTCCGATCACCGCCAGCGGATCGACGATGACATCGTCCTCGAGATACGCCGATGGATGCACCACGGCGCCCGCCGCGACCCCGCTGTTGTCGAACCACGACGTGGGCCGCAACGTACCGGGATAGAGGGCGCGCATGGCCGCGACAAAGGCCTTATAGGGCTCCGCGACGCGCAGAACCGCGACATGCGGGGGAACGCGGCCCTCCAGCCGCTCGTTTACCAGACAGGCGCCAGCGTGCGTCTGCTCAAGCTGAGCGGTGTATTTCTTGTTTTCGCAGAACGTCAGATGACCGGGCCCCGCCCGATCCAGTGACGCCACTCCCGCAATGACCCTCCCGGCACGCGATTCATCGGCCAGCTGGGCTCCGGTCAACGCGGCAAGGTCTGCCAGCGTCACTGGTGAAGGACGTTTAAAGAATGTCCTCTGCGTCATTCGATCCGCCGCGGTCAGGGAAATGCACTTTCCCGCGACTCGAACTCCGGACCGCAGAAGGAAAATGCCTGCAACAAAACAGTCGAGCGGGTCCCAACCGGATGGCTGGAACCCGCTATTTCGAAGTGCGAGCTCGTTAAGAGCTCAGAATGACGTGCCGCCACCGAACCGGAATTCCTGAGTCCGGTCGTTTGCACCCTTGGTCAGCGGGATCGCATAATCGAAGCGCAGCGGTCCGAAAGGCGACTGCCAGATCAGACCGACACCGACCGAGGTACGGATCAAGCCGTTGTCGCCGCCGACGGTCAGGCACTGATTTTGCGCGTTCTGCAGAGCAGAGCCGTTACACGAGCCCACAAGGGAGGTCGCTCCCTGATAGTCGAACAGCGAGCCGGCGTCAGCATAGACCGCACCCTTCAGACCGATTTCCTTGGGCAGGAACCAGAACGGCATTTGCAATTCAGCCGAAGCGCCCCAGTACTTGGTGCCACCAAGAGCGTCGTTGTACGTGCCGACCGTGATATCGCGCGGACCGATGCCGACCGGCGCGAAGCCGCGGACGAGATTCGGACCCATCTGGAAGTGATCGAGCATGCGGATGCCCTTGCCGGTGTCGGTCAAAACACCGCCCTGCAAGCGCAGCACACCAACAATGTCAGACACGATCGGCGTGTAAAGCTTCACGTCGCCAACCGTCTTCAGGTAGCTCACATCGCCGCCAACGCCCGCAAAGTCCTGATTCAGCGTCGCAAGGATACCGCTGGTAGGCTCCTTGTTGTTGTCGAGCGTGTTGTAGGCCAGCGTGTAACCCAGCGCCGAAGTTACGACGGCCCCCTTGGCAAGTCCCTGCTTCACAGCGACCGAAGCTTCGCCGTCTGCAAAACAGTTGTTGGTAGCGGAGAAGTCGGCGCCCCCGCTGGGATTGGTTACCGATCCACCAGCGTTAAGGTACGCAGGCGTCGGATAATATGCCGCGCCGGGGAAGTTATTACAGTTCGTCAGATACGCCGGCAGCGTGATTTCCTGCCGCGAGATCGAATAGCGCAGTTGCAGATTCAAATCTTCGCGCAGCTGGAAGCCGAGGCGCGGGCTGAAGCCGATCGATTTCGAATCATAAGACACGTAGTTCGAAGCGAGCTGCTTGCGCTGATAGAAGTCGAGGCCCAGCGCGACTCGGTAGCCCAGCAGATAAGGTTCGACGAACGACAGCTGATAGCCCTGCGTGCGCTGGCCGTATTGCACGGACGCCTTCGCATACAGGCCGCGGCCCAGCAGGTTGCGCTCCGAGACGCTGACCTCGCCGAGGAAGCCGTCCGCGGTCGAATAGCCGCCGGACACCGAGAAGTCGCCGGTCGATTTCTCTTCGAGATCGACGTTCAGCACCACGCGGTCGGATGACGAGCCTGGCTCGGAGTTGACCTTGACGGTCTTGAAGTAGTCGAGATTCTTGAGGCGGCGCTCGGCGCGATCGACCAGCGCACGGTTGTATGCGTCGCCTTCCGAAATATCGAATTCGCGGCGGATAACGTAGTCGCGAGTTCGCGTGTTGCCGCGGACATTGATTCGCTCGATGTAGACGCGCGGGCCTTCGTCGATCGCGAACACGATCGACACGGTATGCGCCTCGAAATTGCGGTCGCCGCGCGGCTTCACCGACGCGAAAGCGTAGCCGCGACGCGACGCTTCGATCGTCATTTCCTCAACTGACTTTTCAACGGCTTCGGCGTTGTAGACCGAGCCGACGCTGACGCGCGAGAGGCTGCGGAATGAATTGCCGTCGAGCGAGGCGATGCTGGACTGGAAGTCGACAGAACCGACACGGTACTGCTGGCCTTCCTCGATCTTGAAGGTGACGAGGAAGCCCTTGCGCTCCGGATCGTACTCGGTCAGCGCGGCGACGATCTGAACGTCGGCGTAGCCGTTCTTGAGGTAGAACCTCCGCAGGATATCGCGGTCGGCCTCGATGCGGTCCGGGTCGTAAGTGTCTGCGGAGCCGAGGAAGCTGAGGAAGTTGGTTTCGCGAGTCTTGATCACGTCCCTCAGACGATAGCCCGAATAAGCCTGATTGCCGACGAAATCGATCGATTTCACGCCGGTCTTCGCGCCTTCGGTGACCTCGAACACGAGATCCACGCGATTGTTCGGCTGCTCGATGATCTTAGGCTCGACCCTGACGTCGTAACGGCCGTTGCGGCGATAGATTTCGGTGATGCGCGCGGTGTCGGACTGAACCATCGCCCGCGACAGGGTTCCGCGTGCCTTGGATTGCACTTCGGCTTGAAGCTGCTCGTCCTTGACCTTCTTGTTGCCTTCGAAGGCGACGCGGCCAATGACGGGGTTTTCGACAACGACGACGACCAACCGGCCGCCGGCCTGGTTGATTTTCACGTCCTGGAACAGGCCGGTCTCGATCAGGGCCTTCAGGCCGTCGTCGATACGCGCGCTGTCGAGGCGCCCGCCGGGACCCGGCTTGAAATACGAACGAATGGTGTCTGCTTCGATCCGGCGGTTCCCTTCCACGCCAATGGAAGCCGCTGTCTGGGCCACAGCCTGCGACGATACGAGCGAAGCCGTCGCAACCGCGACGACCGGCAAAGCAACCATGATCAGGGCAGCGGTCAAACCACCCCGTAGCACTCGCAATCCAACCATCATGCGCCAGGCGCCCTTGTCATTCCAAAGCCGGTCCGTTTCCGGGCCGGGAGATTCCCCAAATATTGCACTGCTTGTAGCCAATTTTGCCTAACGGGCAAACGACCTTTCGCAAGACAATTCCAATTTCCCAACAAGACGTTGCTGATCGGCCACGCCTGTAAAAAAGCCGCAATCAGGACGCGGCCAAATGCAGGATGTCATTGTAGGTCGCGAAGATCATCAGCATCAGCACGAGGGCCAGTCCGACACGGAAACCCAGCTCCTGCGACCGCTCCGACAGGGGCTTTCCCCGCACCGCTTCGACGGCATAGAACAAAAGGTGTCCACCATCGAGCAACGGGACCGGAAACAGGTTGAGAAGGCCGATCGAGACCGAAAGAACCGCAGCAAGGTGAATCAGCGCCGCCAGACCGATGGTGGCGACCTGACCGGATATCTGGGCGATCCGGATCGGACCACCGACCTGATCCGCATTCTCACGGCCGGTGAAGATTCCGCCAATATAGGCCACGGTCCGGTCAACCACGAACCAGGTCTCCTTGATGCCCAGCCAAACAGCGGTCGCGGGATTCACTGGTTTGGTGACGGTATCGCCGGGACCCGTGGCACGGGTGATTCCGAGAATTCCGACCCGGTGGACGTTGCCGAAGGTGTCCTTGATTTCGCGAAGCTGGGGCGTTCCGGTCAGCTTCACGACCTCGTCGCCGCGCTTCACGGTGAAGACCAGCGGCGTGCCCGCCTTGGTGCTCACCAGACGCTGCATGTCGGTGAAGCTTTCGATCGCGTCGCCGTTGATCGCGGTCACGATGTCGCCGGGCTTGAAGCCGGCCGCGGCGGCAGCGCTGTTTTCCTGGATGGAATCGACGCGGGCGGTCTGGCTCGGCTTGCCGAAGAACGTGAAGAGAGCCGCGAAAATGACAATCGCCAGCAGGAAATTCGCAATCGGACCCGCGGCCACAATGGCAGCGCGCGGCCCGACCTTCTTGTGATGGAAACTGACCTTGCGCTCTTCGGCCGTCATGGTCTGGAGCGTGTCGGCGGACGGCGTGCTGGCCTCGGACTCATCGCCGAAGAACTTGACGTAGCCGCCGAGCGGAATCGCCGACAGCTTCCAGCGCGTGCCGTGGCGGTCGTTGAAGCCGAACAGTTCCGGCCCGAAGCCAAGCGAGAATGTTAAGACCTTCACCCCGGCCCAGCGGGCGACGAGGAAATGACCGAGCTCGTGGAAGAAAACAACGATGGTCAGGACAAACAGAAAGGGGATGATGTAGCCGATCAGACCGTGACTCAACGTGTTGAAACCATTCAAGAAAAAATCCACAACCCAATCCCTCGCCTCTGGGCCGTCCGGCCCGGTCCCCAACGCACCTAGTGTCCCAATTCCGAAGTTCGTACCGTTTTCCCGCGCATGCTCAAACGAACTTCGGAATTAAAGGGACACTAGTAACCTTATGATTCTAGTGCGGTTTTAGTTCGCAAATCCGCAAATGATATTACAGCGGGCATTATGCGGATTTGCGAACTACCGCACTACGATGCCTTTAAGGCAATTTGAGGCAAGAGGGCGGCAGCACTATTTCGTGCATCATGGTCAACGGAAATCGCGTCATCGGCCGACGTCAGCGGCGCGAGATTCCCTGCCCTCACCCAGTTGTTCAGGGTGGCTTCGACCAGTTGCGCAATCCCGCCGAACCGGATTCTCTGCGCGACGAACGCCGCCACAGCGACCTCGTTTGCCGCATTGTAGACGGTGGTCGCACCATTGCCGGTACGCAGCGCGTCATAGGCAAGTTTCAGTCCGGGGAACCGCTCGTAATCAGGTGCCTCGAACGTGAGCGAGCCGATTTTGGCAAGATCCAGCGTCGCGGCACGTCCGGCGATGCGATCCGGCCAGCCGAGGCAATGCGCGATCGGCGTGCGCATGTCGGGCGTTCCGAGCTGCGCCATGACCGAGCAATCCGAGAATTCGACCATGCCGTGAACGATGGACTGAGGATGCACCAACACGTCGATCTCGTCCGGCGACAGAGCAAACAGATAGGAGGCTTCGATGACCTCCAGCCCCTTGTTCATCATCGACGCGGAATCGATGGTGATCTTCTGGCCCATGCTCCAGTTCGGATGCTTCAGCGCCTGCGCCAGCGTCGCCTGCGCGATGTCGGCGGCCTTCCAGGTCCGGAACGGGCCGCCCGACGCCGTGATGATGACGCGAACCAGCTCTTCGCGGTTGCCGGAGGCGAGCGCCTGAAACAGCGCGTTGTGTTCCGAATCCGCCGGCAGAATGCACGCGCCCGCCTTGGCGGCGCGATCCATGAAGAAGTCACCGGCGCAAACGAGGCATTCCTTGTTGGCGAGCGCAATCGTGGCGCCGCGGTCAGCTGCGGCCAGCGCAGGCTTCAGTCCGGCCGCACCGCTCACCGCAGCCATCACCCAATCGGCCGGACGTTCCGCCGCCTCGATGATGGCGCTCTCGCCCGCACCAAACGCAATGCCGGTTCCAGCCAGAGCGTCGCGCAATTCACCGAGCTTCGACGCATCGGCCACGGCGACAAACCGCGCATTGAATTCCTTCGCGAGCTTGGCCAGTCCCTCGACGTTGCCGTTCGCGGTCAGCGCCTCGACCTGATAACGCTCGGGCGACGCCCGCAGCAGATCCATCGTGCTGTCGCCGATCGAACCCGTGGCGCCCAGCACTGTAATGGACCTCACGGCGGATGCCGCAGCCTTGTTGTTACGCAACGGAACAGCGTTCATCATATCACCAAACCATGAAACCGCGGCCGACGCCATCAAGGCCGCCGCGCATAAAGCCAATGAGGGCGGCGAAAACAATCGCCGCAACGAAACCGTCGAGCCGGTCCAGCAATCCGCCGTGACCCGGAATGATGTGGCTCGAATCCTTGACGTCGAAGCGGCGCTTGACGGCGGATTCGAACAGGTCGCCGAACTGCGAAACAATCGACAGCACGGTGCCGAGCAGGAGCATCGGAAGCATCTTGCCGAAACCGAGCAGCGCGAAGGCCGCCGCGATCACGAGACTGAGGACCAGGCCGCCGATTGCGCCCGCCCACGTCTTCTTCGGGCTGACGCGCGGCCAGAGCTTCGGTCCGCCAATGCCGCGCCCTGCGAAGTAACCGCCGATGTCGGTCCCCCATACAATGAGAAGAACAAACATCAACGCGACAAACCCGAAGTCCGCGTCGCGCCGGACGACAATCGAAGCGATCAGCGCGGCAGCGGCATAGACCAGCCCGCTTGCAACCCATCCGCGCCGTTCGCGCACGAGACCCGCGGCCAGCACAATTCCCATAGCCACGATCCCGAACGCGAGGTCCGTCCGCCGCAGCATCAGACAGATGCCGGCAACGGCGAGTGAGACGATGCCGACAGCAGCAACCAGCCTGTTGCCGGAGACGCCGGCGATCATCAGCCATTCGAAATACAGCAAGGCCGCGGCTGCGATCACGATGCAGGCCCAGGGCCAGCCGCCGATCCACGCGACGGCGATGGTCAGCGGTGCAAGCACCAGCGCCGCGACAACGCGCATGTAGAGATTGCTCGACCCTTTCGCGGTATCGGGTGTGACTGGGGTCTCCGGGGCCACGCCGCTCACGATCCGGTTTTGGCGACCAGCCCGCCGAAGCGGCGCTCGCGGGTCGCGTATTCGGCAATCGCGCCTTCGAGCGCAGCCTTGTCGAAGTCCGGCCAGTGAATCGGGACAAACACCAGTTCGCTATAAGCGGCCTGCCACATCAGGAAGTTTGAGAGACGCTGCTCGCCGCTGGTGCGGATAATCAGATCGGGGTCCGGAATGTCCGAAGTATCAAGATAGCCGCCCAGCACCTCCGGCGTGATCGTCGCCGGATCGCGCTTGCCCTCGGCGGCTTCGCGCGCAAGCCGCTGCGCCGCGTTGGCGATCTCCTGCCGCGATCCGTAGTTGAAGGCGACGACCAGCGTGAGCCGGGTGTTATTCCGCGTCAGATCCTCGGCTTCGGTGAGCAGCGCGCAGATGTCGGACTCAAGTCCTTCGCGTTCACCGATGACGCGAACACGGACGCCATCGGCATGCAGCGTCGCCAGATCGTTGCGGATGAAGCGGCGCAGCAGGCCGAACAGATCGCCGATCTCGCTCGCGGGCCGCGACCAGTTTTCGGAACTGAACGAAAAGATCGTGAGAAAGGAAATCCCGAGTTCGTGCGACGCGCGCACTACCTTGCGAAGCGCATCGACTCCGCGGCGGTGTCCTTCGGCGCGAGGCAATCCCCTCGCCGCCGCCCAGCGTCCATTGCCATCCATGATGATCGCGACATGCCGCGGCGCATCGGCACGATCCGGTTCTCCTGGCTTTGGCATGGCGCCGTTCGACATTGGCGATCTCTTAAACCGTGAGAATTTCTTTTTCCTTGGTCGCAAGCGCCTTGTCGACGTCAGCGATGGCGGCATCGGTGACCTTCTGAACGTCGTTCGAATGGCGCTTCTCGTCGTCCTCGGATATCTGATGATCCTTTTCGAGCTTTTTGAGGACATCGAGTCCATCGCGGCGCACATGACGAACCGCTACGCGCGCGGCTTCGGCATACTTGTGCGCGACTTTCACCAGCTCCTTGCGGCGCTCTTCGTTGAGTTCAGGAATCCGCAAGCGGATGACCTGACCTTCGGTCGCCGGGCTGAGGCCGAGGTTTGAATTGACGATCGCGGTCTCGACCGCCTTCACCATCGACTTGTCCCAGACCTGCACCGACAGCAGGCGCGGCTCGGGCACACTCACGGTGGCCACCTGATTGAGCGGCATGTGGCTGCCATAGGCCTCGACCTGCACCGGCTCGACCATCGAAATCGCTGCACGGCCGGTACGCAATCCGCCCAGCTCGTGCTTGAGCGAGGCAATGGCGCCTTCCATGCGCCGCTTCAGATCGTTGATATCGAAATTCCCGGCCGTCATGCGATGCTACTCCTTCAGTCTGACGCGGCTCAAACAATTGGCCGCATCGCGTATCTTATTGTTCGGGCGCAATTTTTCGTCTTCGCGCCACCGCGGCCTCCGCGCCTAGCCGGAGACAATCGTGCCCTTGCCCTTGCCGCTCAAAATAGCGCCGATAGAGCCTGGCTCGGCGATCGAGAACACGATGATAGGCAAGGACGTTTCGCGGGCAAGCGCGAAGGCCGTCGCGTCCATCACCTTATAGCCGCCTTCCACCGCCTGAGAATGGCTCAGCCGCTCGAATCGCTTGGCGGATGGGTCCTTCTTCGGGTCAGCGCTGTAGACCCCGTCGACATTGGTGGCCTTCAGCACCGCCTGCGCCCCGATTTCGGATGCACGCAATACCGCCGTGGTGTCGGTCGTGAAGTATGGATTGCCGGTGCCGCCGGCGAGCAGCACGATGCGGCCTTCGGCGAGATACCGATGGGCCGCGGCGCGGGTGAAAAGTTCGCTGATCTGCGGCATCACGAACGCGCACAGAGTGCGGGCCGACTGGCCCTTGCGCTCAAGCGCCGATTCCAGCGCCAGGCAATTCATTACAGTGGCGAGCATGCCCATCGTGTCGCCGGTGGTACGGGACACGCCACGCGAGGAAACTTCGACACCGCGAAAGATGTTGCCGCCGCCGACGACGACGGCGATCTCGACGCCAAGTTCCCGCGCCTTGATCAGGTCGCTGGCGATCCGGTCGATGGTGGGCTGGTGAATACCGAAGGATTGGTCGCCGGCGAGATATTCGCCGGAAACCTTGACCACGACACGCCGATAAGCCGGTTCAGCCATACGATCGCTCACTCATTCGAATTGAACGCATTCCAGAGCAAAACGGGGTGTCTTGCAGAATGCGCTCAGAATCCCGATCGGCGCGCGTCGTCTCGTTACCCCTGACCGGCAGCGGCGGCGACTTCAGCGGCGAAATCGGATTCCTGCTTCTCGATTCCCTCGCCCAGAGCATAGCGCACAAACCCGGCAACCTTGATAGGCGCGCCGACCTTGCCCTCAGCTTCCTTCACGGCCTGCGCCACGGTCTTGGCGCTGTCGTGGATAAACGCCTGCTCCAGCAGGGTTACTTCCTTGTAGAAGGTCTTGAGGCCCGATTCGACGATCTTGGCGATCATCGCATCCGGCTTGCCCTGCTGGCGATACTTGTCCGCCATCACGTCCTTCTCGCGGGCGACCAGCACGGGATCAAGACCCGCCGCGTCGAGCGCCTGAGGGTTGGAGGCGGCCACGTGCATCGCGATCTGACGAGCCAGGACTGCCAGCTCATCCTTCTTGCCGGTGGATTCCAGCGCGACAATCACGCCCATTTTGCCGAGACCGTCGACCACGGCGCCATGGACGTAGCTTCCGACAACGCCATCGCTGACCGAAAGCTCGGCCGCGCGGCGCAGCGTCATGTTTTCGCCAATGGTCGCAATCGCATCCGCGATGGCGCGATCGACGTCGAATTCACCTACCTTGGCAGCCTTGATCTTCTCGACGTCCGCGCCTGCCTTGAGCGCAACCTGGCCGATCATCTTGACCAGGCCCTGGAACTGCTCGTTGCGCGCAACGAAGTCGGTCTCGGAATTGACCTCGACGAGCACGCCCTTCTTGCCGTCGGTGACGGCTGCGATCAGGCCTTCGGCTGCAACGCGGCCAGACTTCTTCGCGGCCTTCGAGAGGCCCTTCTTGCGCAGCCAATCAACCGCCGCATCGATGTCGCCCGCGGTTTCAGTGAGGGCCTGTTTGCAATCCATCATGCCCGCGCCGGTTTTCTCGCGCAGATCCTTGACCATTGCCGCTGTGATTGTTGCCATTGCCGGATGTCCTTTGCCTGTGCGGGCCGCGCGGCGCAGCGATTGCTGGCTAGCCGGATTCGACGCGCAGGATTTTTCTAGTCGGGGAATGTCGCGGCCGGATGAACCGGCCGCGGGATACGTTTAAGGCTTATTCCGCTTCCGCGGTCAGCGCCTTGGACTGGGCGACCCAGCCGTCGGCACGCGCCGGCAAGCCGACTTCTTCGCCGATCTTGTGAGCGGTGTCGTGGTCGAGTTCGGCGATCTGCCAGTAGTGGAAGATGCCGAGATCGTTGAGCTTCTTCTCGATGGCGCCGGATACGCCGCTCAGCTTCTTGAGATCGTCGGCAACGCCGCGCGGACCCGCAAGACCCTGGAAGCCATCCGACTTGGCCGACTCGATGGCTTCCGGAATCGGATTGGCCATTGCGCCGATATCGATGCCCGCGCCGCCCTGAGCGCGCGAGATGCCGTCGATCGCAGCGCGGGCGATGAGATCGCAATACAGCGAGATCGCGCGGCCGGCGTCGTCGTTGCCGGGAACCACATACGAGATGCCTTTCGGATCGCAGTTGGTGTCGACGATCGCGGCGACCGGAATGTTGAGGCGCTGGGCCTCCTGGATCGCAATGTCTTCCTTGTTGGTGTCGATCACGAAGATCAGATCGGGCAGACCGCCCATGTCCTTGATGCCGCCGAGCGAGCGGTCGAGCTTGTCACGCTCACGCTGAAGCGTCAGGCGCTCTTTCTTCGTGTACTGGTGGCCTTCACCCGAGGCGAGCATCTCGTCGAGCTGGCGCAGGCGCTTGATCGAACCGGACACGGTCTTCCAGTTGGTCAGCGTGCCGCCGAGCCAGCGCGAATTGACGAAGTACTGCGCGGAACGCTTGGCGGCTTCCGCCACGCCGTCCTGCGCCTGGCGCTTGGTGCCGACGAAGAGGATGCGGCCGCCCTTGGCAACGGTGTCGCTGACAGCCTGCAACGCGCGGTGAAGCAGCGGCACGGTCTGAGCGAGATCGATGATGTGAATGTTGTTGCGGGCACCGAAGATGTAATCCGCCATCTTCGGATTCCATCGGTGAGACTGGTGACCAAAGTGAACGCCAGCTTCCAGAAGCTGACGCATAGAAAATTCAGGTAGCGCCATGGTTCAATTCTCCGGTTGGTTCCTCCGGAAGCGTGTGAGCAAACGAACTGCAAGAAAAATGACTTGCGTCCCGGTTGCCACCGGACGGCTTTTTAGAGCCATGCTTCCGTGTGAGATGCGCGGCTTATAACCGCCGCGCCGCGTCGAAGCAAGGATTTATGGCCGTTTTTCTTGGTCTTCAAGGCCCCGCAGAATGCCGGCTGGAGCGTGGTCCAGCCGGCATCGCATTCAGCATTTTGGAACATTCGGCGGACATCGCTTGACCGGAGCCGGTCTGGGCGGTGGGGCCGCCCGTGGCGGCGCTGCGGGGCGCGGCGGAGCCATTTGGGGCCGAGGCGCCATCTGGGGTCGCGGTGGCGGTGCCGCCGGCCGTTGGAACTGCGGTTGCGGACGCGGCGCCATCTGCGGCTGGGGCCGTGGGGCCACGGCGGGCCGCTGGAATTGCGGCTGCGGGCGTGGAGCCGCCTGCGGGAGCCGCTGGAACTGGGGCTGCGGCCGTTGAATCTGCGGGCGCGGCGCTATCCGAGGCCGTGGCTCGGGCCTCTGGAATTGCGGACGGGTCCGCTCCGGACGAACCTGGGGGCTTGCCGCTGGCCCTGACGGAGCGGCAGTTCCCGGCTGAACCGAAGGCCGAGCCAGGCCCGGTCTGGGACTGCGGTCGGGACGGCCCGGACGGCGATCCTGTCCCGGTTGCGGGCCCGTGGCGCCGGGCGCGGGCAACGTGCTGGGCAGAGGCCGGACGCCCGGCCCGGTTCCCGGAGCCTGCCCCGGCAGCACATTGCCCGGACGGAGATTGTTACCCGGCCTGACAGTGCCAGGTTGGACCTGGCCCGGCTGGACCTGGCCCGGACCACCCGGACGGCCGGTGCCCGGCAGAACGCCCGGAGGTGCCGCGACCTTGCCCTGGCGAATCAGGTTTGCACGCCGCGTCGCCGACGGCGGCAACGCCGGAGCAAATGCCGGACGGGTCGTCGCCACGACGCCCGGTCCCGGCCTGAGCTGCCCGCCCTGCCCGAACTGGCCGCCGGGTCTGCCCGTTCCGATCGCTCCGGCCGGCGGGCGCCGGTTGATGACGCTGTTGATGACTTCCCTGTTGTGGATGTTCGTGAACAGGAAACGGTTGATCGGCGGACGCACGTAGATCGGCGGCCTTATGAAGACCGGGATCGGAATGAACACCGGCTGCGGCAGGTAGTAGACATCGTCGTAGTAGATCGGCGGATCGAGCACGACGAAATCTTCCGGCGGCGGCGGCAGGAAGAAGATCGGCGGCGGTGGCGGCGGCGCGAACGCAAACACCGGATCGTCGAACATCAAGTATGGCCGATCGACATACTCGTATTCGTAGTCCGGCGGCGGCGGCACATCATAGGCATATGCGTCGAAGGCCGGCGGCGGCTCGAGCGCGGCAGCGATATTGGCAAGCCGGCGGCGCGCATCGGCGGCATGCGGTCCCTTCGGATAGCGCCTGAGATAGGACCAATAGGCCTGCTGCGTGTTCGCGCGATAAGTCTGCCGCCATGTGATCGCCTCGCGGCGTGCGGCGACGATCGCCCTCACCCGCTTCGCCATCGGATCGTCGGGATAGGCAGCGAGGAAGGCTTCGTAGTCGGCAATTGTGTCGCGCTCGAGCGCCGCCGTGTAAGCCTCCTGCGCGCTGAAATCGCGAATGGGCTTCGAGCGCGCGGCGGCGTCCTGATTGGCCTGAAGCGGCGGTGCGTCCGGCGCGCGATCGAAGAACACGAAATCACCTTCGAGCTTCTGCGCATCCCATGGTACCTGCGCACCCTTGGTCACCTCGTTCACGCGCAGCCGCACGCGGTTGAAAACCTCGGGAAGCGAAATGCCGCCGGTGCGCATCATCTCAGCCAGCGCCTGCGCGTAAGGACCGTAGTTGCCGGTGGGGTTCGGGGCCACCGTGCCCGGCGCGGCGTTAAACGCGATCAGACCTTTCGGCTCCGGCTCGATCAGTGCGAGACCACCGGCGAGCGGCTGGCCTTCCTTGGCGAACGGAGAATTGTATGCAGCGTCGAGCACGACGATGTTGGCCCTGAGCGGCAGCGCCGACAACTGGCGCACGTAATCGCCGATGCGAAGACCCTCGACCGGAACGTCGGTGTCGCGCGCCATGCTGGCGTCGACGGGCACAAAGTAATTCTCGCCCGCGAGTTGCAGGCCGTACCCCGCAAGATAGACAAATGCGACCGTATCCGGTCCCGCCGCTTTCGCCTTCTTGATGAAGTCGCCGAAGGTCTGGCGCAGTGTTTCGCCATCGAGGTCGCGCGCGCCGACCACATCGAATCCGGCGGCCTGCAATGTCTGGGCGATCAGACCGGCATCATTGGCCGCGGTTGCAAGCGGCGCGCTCTGATAGTTGCCATTGCCGATCACCAGCGCGATGCGGCTTTGCTGGCCCTGCGCGGGCGGCGGGGTTTGAGCGTGAAGGGGTAACGCCATGGCCATGAAAGCCAGTACAGCCGCAACGCCGAAGAACCTGCTCATTCCGCGCATGACATCATTCCCGTTCAGCCCAACGGCGCAGTCAATCCTGCGCCGCATGAACATTGTTTGAACGAAAGATAGTCGGAATAAGGCGGCAGCCCCGAAGGGCAACCTTTAAGGGCAATCGTCAGATTGTCTGCACGTCTACCACGCCGGAGACCGCCTTGAGCGCGCCGGCGATCTGGGGCGACACCTTGAACTTGCCCGGCAGCTTCATCTCCACCTCGGTCTGGAGATCGAGCATCATGATCAGCGTAACCTCGCCGTCGCCTGCCGGCGGCCCGGAAGACGCTTTCGCGGGCTGAAGCTTGTTGCCCCCGCCGGCTGCGGCCTGATGGCCTTCCAGACGCTTGGCGATCGACTCCAGCGGTTTGTCGTCGCGCACGAAAATGCGCAGGCCCTTCTGGGTTTTGGCAGCGGCATCGTCGAGCGGTTCGGCATGCAGAATCCGTGCGCGCACATCCTCGCCCTGTAGTTCCGCGCCGATCTGCATGAGTACGGCCGTGCCCGGTTCAAGTACGTCGCGATACTGCGCCAGTCCTTCCGAGAACAGCACCGCTTCGAAATGTCCGGTGGGATCGGACAGCCCGATGATTCCCATCTTGTTGCCGGTCTTGGTGCGCCGCTCCATCCGCGACACCACCGTCGCGGCGACGCGTCCCGCAGTCGCGCCGGTTTTCACCGCGCGGGAGAACTCGCTCCACGACTGCACGCGCAGCCGCTTCAACGCAGTGGCGTAATCGTCCAGCGGATGGCCCGACAGGAAGAAGCCGATGGCGTCGTACTCACGCCGCAGACGGTCTGCCGGCAGCCATGGCTCGAGGTTCGGAAGCACGATGCTCGGCGCATCCGCCATGCCGCCGAACATGTCGTTCTGTCCGATGGTTGTGGCTTCATGGCTGCGCTGACACGCCGCGACAATGGCGTCGGCGCCCGCGAACACCCGCGCGCGATTTGCGTCGATGGTGTCGAACGCCCCCGCCGCCGCGAGGCTCTCCACCACGCGCTTGTTGATCGCACGCGGGTTCACACGCGAGGCGAAATCGGCCAGCGAGGTAAAGGGCCGGTCGCCCCGCGCCTCCACGATCATCTCGACGGCTTGCTGGCCAACACCCTTGAGCGCGGCGAGCGCGTAATAGATCGTGTTCTCGCTGACCTCGAACGTCGCGCCCGAGCGATTGATCGACGGCGGTTCGACCTTGATGCCAAGCCGCTGCGCCTCGGCGCGAAACTCCGACAGCTTGTCGGTGTTGTTCATGTCGAGCGTCATCGACGCCGCGATGAACTCCACCGGATAGTGCGCCTTCATGTAGGCGGTCTGGAACGACACCAGCGCGTAGGCGGCGGCATGGCTCTTGTTGAAGCCGTAGTCCGCGAACTTCGCGAGCAGTTCGAAGATCGTCTGCGCCTGCCCCTTCGGCACGCTGTTCTTCGTTGCGCCGGCGACGAATATCTCGCGCTGCTTGTCCATTTCAGCGCGGATCTTCTTGCCCATCGCGCGGCGCAGCAGGTCGGCGTCGCCGAGCGAATAGCCGGCCATGACCTGCGCGATCTGCATCACCTGTTCCTGATAGATGATGACTCCGAAGGTCTCCTTCAGGATCGGCTCGAGCATCGGATGCATGTAGTCCGCCTCTTCGTCGCCGTGCTTGCGCGCGCAGTAGGTCGGAATGTTCGCCATCGGACCCGGGCGATAAAGCGCCACCAGCGCGATCAGGTCCTCAAGCCGGTCGGGCCGCATGTCGACCAGCGCGCGCCGCATCCCCTGACTTTCAACCTGGAACACGCCGACCACTTCGCCGCGCGCCAGCATCTCGTAGCTTTTCTTGTCGTCGAACGGCAAATGCGCAAGATCGACGTCGATCTTGCGCTGCTTCAGCAGCTTCACCGCGACATCGAGAACCGTCAGCGTCTTCAGGCCAAGAAAGTCGAACTTCACGAGGCCCGCGGGCTCGACCCACTTCATGTTGAACTGGGTGACCGGCATGTCCGATTTCGGATCGCGATACATCGGCACCAGTTCGGAGAGCGGCCGATCGCCGATCACGATACCCGCGGCGTGGGTCGAGGCGTGGCGGGTCAGGCCTTCGAGGCGCTGCGCGATGTCGAAGGCCCGCGCGACCACCGGGTCTTCGTCGCGGAACGCCTGCAACTTGGGTTCGCTGGCGATGGCCGCCGACAGCGTCACGGGCGCGGCCGGATTCTGCGGCACCAGCTTGGTGAGCCGGTCCACCTGCCCGTAAGGCATCTGCAACACCCGACCGACGTCGCGCAGCACACCACGCGCCTGCAACGTGCCGAAGGTGATGATCTGCCCGACCTGCTCGCGGCCGTAGCGTTCCTGCACATAGCGGATCACCTCAATGCGGCGGTCCTGACAGAAGTCGATGTCGAAGTCCGGCATCGACACGCGTTCGGGGTTAAGGAAACGCTCGAACAGCAGACCGAACCGGATCGGATCAAGGTCCGTGATCGTCAACGCGTAGGCAACCAGCGAGCCCGCGCCCGAACCACGGCCCGGTCCCACCGGAATGCCATGCGACTTCGCCCACTTGATGAAGTCCGACACGATCAGGAAGTAGCCGGGATATTTCATGCGCGTGATGACGTCGATCTCGAACGCCAGCCGCTTTGCGTAGTCTTCTTCCGTTGTACCCGGAGCAAGACCGTACTTTTGCAGACGCCAGGCCAACCCCTCCTCGGCCTGACGCCGCAGTTCGACGGCTTCATCGCTTTCGGCATCCGCGGCGTTGGCGCTTCCGACCACCGTGAAGCGCGGCAGGATCGGCTTGCGCGTCTTGGGACGGAACGAGCAGCGCCGCGCGATCTCGACGGTGGACGCCAGCGCTTCCGGCAGATCGGCGAACAGCACGGCCATCTCGGCGCGAGTCTTGAAACGATGGTCCGGCGTCAGCTGATCGCGGTCGGTTTCCGACACCAGACGCCCGCCCGCGATGCAGAGCAGTGCGTCGTGCGCCTCGTAATCGTCGGCGCTGGCGAAATACGGCTGGTTGGTCGCGACCAGCGGCAGGCCCATGGCATAGGCCATGTCGATCAGTGCGGGCTCAACGCGGCGCTCGCTATCAAGTCCGTGGCGCTGCAATTCGATGTAGAGCCGGTCGCCGAACAGCTTCGCGAGACTATCGCAGCGCGCCTGCGCCAGCGCGGGCTGATCGGCATTGATGGCCTGCCCGATCGGCCCTTCCGGCCCGCCGGTCAGCGCGATCAGCCCGGCGGTCTCGCCCTCCAGCCACTCGATCTTGATGTGAGGGGTCTGATTGACCGGCGTTTCCAGAAACGCGTGGGAATTCAGCTTCATCAGGCTGCGGTAGCCGTCCTCGCTGGTCGCGAGCAGCACGAGCCGCGCAGGCCGAAGCGCATTGCGTGCGCTGGTATCCTGGTCACCGAAATCGACTGTCACCGCGCAGCCGGTGATCGGCTGGATGCCGTAACCGGCGAGCTTGTCGGAAAATTCCAGCGCACCGAACATATTGTCATTGTCGGTCAGCGCCAGAGCAGGCTGATGGTCAGCCTTGGCGAGTTCCAGGAGCTTGCTGATGGTCATCGAGCCTTGCAGCAGCGAATAAGCCGACTGCACATGCAGATGGACAAATCCGGGGTCGAGCGCGGACGACTTCGGCGAAACGGTTTTGGACATGCGGACCTTGGCAACCTTCGCAGCGATTCACCGGCGCGATGAACCATTTGCGACGACGGAACGACTCATGTGGGTCGATGGTGGTGCCTTGTACAACAGGTGTCCACGCTACAGACGTGGACCCGTCGATCTATGCCGGATCCATCATCGTTTTCCCCAGCCCCGGCTATTCCGAGGCCGGGCAAGTCACTACATCTCAAGTCACTACATCTGAGGAATGACCTGCGCCCAGATCGCAATCATTCCGACGAAAAGCACAACCGAGGTCAGCGCAGCAGCTTCTTCAACGAATGTCTTCAACATGACCGAACTCCCTATCGACGCTCCAGCGACTCCATGAGAACGTAATAAGAACATTGTTCCTTTTTTGTTCTCAGAGTCAAGCGCCGGAAATCCGGCCTCACGGGTAGGCTCCAGCCAATGCTAACAAAACGTAAACGGCCCGCAACTTTCGCAAATCCATCAACAGCTACGCAGGAACGTGAGTTGACGGACGCGGTTGGAAACAGTCTGGCTCACAACCTCAAGACACACCGGGGATCGACCCGGCAGGAGAACATCATGCGCAGTACCCTTTTGGCCCTCGCCGTGCTTGGCGCCGGCTTCGCCGTCCAGTCAGCCCCCGCCGAAGCCCGAGGGAATTATCCGTTCTGTTTGCAGGGCCGGGATATTGCCACCGGTCAGGGCGATTGCAGCTTCGCGACCTATCAGCAGTGCCAGGCGACCGCGGCAGGAACTTACGCGGGCTGCTACGCAAATCCGTATTTCGCCTATGACGAAGAGCGGGTGTATCAGCCGCGCCGCCGCACGCAGCGGTCCTACTACTGAATTGCCGGGGTCAGTCGAGCTCGATGACGTGACCGTCCTGGAGCGAGACCCGGCGGTCCATTCGGGCCGCCAGATCCATGTTGTGCGTCGCGATCAGCATCGCGACGCGCGTCGCTCTCACAAGCTGGGTCAAAGCGTTGAAGACGTGGTCAGCGGTATGCGGATCGAGATTGCCGGTCGGCTCGTCCGCCAGCAGGACACGAGGCGCGTTGGCGACCGCGCGCGCAATCGCCACACGCTGCTGCTCGCCGCCTGATAATTCCGCCGGCCGGTGCGTCACACGTTCCGCCAGTCCGAGATACGCCAGGATTTCCTGCGACCGCTTCACGGTCTCCTTGCGCGGCAGGCCGCGGATCATCTGCGGCATCATCACGTTCTCGAGCGCCGAGAACTCCGGCAACAGCCGGTGGGACTGGTAGACGAACCCGATATCGGTGCGGCGGATCTGCGTCCGCTCGACGTCGGACAGCCCCGAGGTCGCGGTGCCACCGACATAAACCTCGCCCTCGTCGGCCTGCTCCAGCAGACCGGCGATATGAAGCAGCGTCGATTTGCCGGTGCCCGACGGCGCGATCAGCGCGACGGACTGTCCCTCCCACAGCGCCAGACTGGCGCCGTCGAGAATGGTCAGCGTGGCTTCGCCTTGTTTGTAGCGCCTGCGGACGTCGTGCAGATAAACGACCGGAACGCCATTTTCCCCCTGCTCCATCTGTGTACTCATTCGTATCTGAGCGCTTCGATGGGATCGAGACGCGCGGCGCGCCATGACGGGTACAGCGTCGCCAGAAATGACAGCGTCAGCGCCATGATGACAACGGCCGCGGTCTCTCCGACATCGACTTCGGCCGGGAGCTTGGAGAGGAAGTAGAGTTCGGGCGAAAACAGTTCGGTGTTGGTCATCCAGGAGATGAACTGCCGGATCGTCTCGATGTTCAGACAGATCACCAGTCCCAGCAGGAAGCCGACAAGCGTTCCGACCACGCCGATGGCGGCTCCAGTAATCAGGAACACCCGCATCACCGAGCCCTGCGACGCGCCCATGGTCCGCAGGATCGCGATGTCGCTGCCTTTGTCCTTCACCAGCATGATCAGGCCGGAGACGATGTTCAGCGCCGCCACCAGCACGATCAGCGTGAGGATCAGGAACATCACGTTGCGCTCGACCTGTAGCGCATTGAAGAATGTGGAATTTCGCTGCCGCCAGTCGACCAGGAAGATCGGCCGCTGTGCCGCCTCCGTCACCGATTTGCGAAAGACATCGATCCTGTCGGGATTGGTCGTGAAGACCTCGATGGCGGTGACGTCGTTGGCCCGGTTGAAATAGGCCTGCGCCTCGGTCAGCGGCATGAACACGAATGACGCGTCATACTCCGACATGCCGATCTCGAACACCGCCGCCACTTTGTATGGCTTGATGCGCGGCGTCGTGCCCATCGGCGTGACCGCGCCGCGCGGCGACACCAATGTGATGCTGTCCCCGGCCCGCAGCGACAACTGGTCCGCGAGCCGGCGGCCGATGGCGACGCCCTGTCCCTCGTCAAACCCTTCCAGCGTGCCCTGCTTGATGTTCTTGGCGATCGACGTGACGGCGTTGAGATCCTGCGCGCGGATGCCCCGGATAAAGACGCCGGCGGCATTGAACGGCGACGAGCCGAGGCCCTGTCCGTCAACCACCGGCGCCGCGAGGCGGATGCCGTCGGACTTGCTGATGCGCTCGGCGACGTCCTTCCAGTCGGTCAACGGCGATTCCAGCGGCTGGACAACGATATGGCCGTTCAGGCCGAGAATCTTGTCGAGCAATTCCTTGCGAAAGCCGTTCATCACCGCCATCACGATGATGAGCGTCGCCACCCCGAGCATGATGCCGAGAAACGAAAAACCGGCGATGACTGAAATGAAACCCTCTTTGCGGCGCGCCCGCAGATAGCGGGTCGACAGCATCCATTCGAATGGCGCGAAAGGTGGGGTCCGAACTGGCTCGCTCATGTTGGTTCCATAGTCCGGATTTTCACGCGAATCGGGCTAATTCTAGTCGCGGCCCGCAGCGACCGCGACCTTACCGAAGATTATTCAGTGGACGATCATGATTGCGTGAAGCGGTTGATCGCCTCATCCAGGCTCATGAACTCGCGCGATCCGTCGCTGCGGCGCTTGATTTCCACCTTGCCCTCGGCAAGGCCCTTCGGGCCGATCAACACCTGCCAGGGAATACCAATCAGGTCGGCGGTGGCGAACTTGCCGCCCGGCCGCTGGTCGGTGTCGTCGTAAAGCACGTCGACGCCCCTGGCGTTCAGCGCAGCATAAAACCTCTCGCAGGCCGCCCCGGTTTCCTCGCTGTCCTGCTTGAGATTGAGGATCGCGACGCGGAACGGCGCAACTTCCTCTGGCCACTTGATGCCGTTCTCGTCGTGGCAGGCCTCGATGATCGCGCCGACAAGACGCGAGACGCCGACGCCATAGGAGCCGCCATGGATCGGCTTCTCCGCGCCGTCCGGGCCGGACACAACCGCTTTCATCGTGTCGGAATACTTCGTGCCGAAATAGAAGATCTGCCCGACTTCGATGCCACGGGTCTGCACCCGCTTGTCGGCGGGCACTTCGCTCTCATAGCGCGCCGCGTCGTGAACGTCCTCGGTGGCGGCGTAGAGATCGGTCCACTGCTTGATGATCGGTGTCAGGTCGCCGTTGTAGTCCACATCCGCGCCCGGCACCGGCAGGTCGAGAACATCCTTGTTGCAGAACACGCCGGACTCCCCGGTCTCCGCCAGAACGATGAACTCGTGGGACAGATCGCCACCGATCGGTCCGGTCTCGGCCCGCATCGGGATCGCCTTCAGCCCCATGCGGGCGAAAGTGCGAAGGTAAGCCACAAACATGCGGTTGTAGGACAGCCGCGCCGCTGCCTCGTCGACATCGAACGAATACGCGTCCTTCATCAGGAATTCGCGGCCACGCATCACACCGAAACGCGGGCGCTGCTCGTCGCGGAATTTCCATTGGATATGATAGAGATTGAGCGGAAGGCTCCGGTAAGACTTCACGTAGGACCGGAAGATTTCCGTGATCATTTCCTCGTTGGTCGGACCATAGAGCAGCTCGCGCTTGTGGCGATCCTGGATGCGCAGCATCTCCGGCCCGTAGGCGTCATAACGCCCGCTCTCGCGCCAAAGGTCCGCAAGCTGCAACGTCGGCATCAGGAGTTCGATGGCGCCGGCGCGGTTCTGCTCCTCGCGCACGATCTGCTCGATCTTCTTCAGCACCCTGAAGCCGAGCGGCAGCCACGCATAGATGCCCGCCGCCTCCTGCCGCATCATGCCAGCGCGCAGCATCAGGCGATGCGACACGATCTCCGCCTCCTTGGGCGTTTCCTTGAGAATTGGCAGAAAAAAACGCGACAATCGCATGGGAACACTCAGGGTTTCGGGATTGATACGGGAATCGGTGGGGAAGCTTGGGAACCTTTTCAGTGAAAGCGGATCAAATGGCAAAACACAAGAGGAAGCATGGGTGTGGTTTTGGGGCCATTTGCGGTTCCCGCGCCCCGTGGTAACAGCCTGATGGGGTTTCAATGGCTGCAACACGGATCAGATCGATAGGACGATGGGCTGCGTTTGTCGCAGTCTACGCGCTTGTCTTCAACGTGATGCTGACCAGCGCCCTGTTGGCCTCGATCTCGCCGCTCAAGTTCAACGCCCTGCACGAACTCTGCCTCAACGGCAGTTCAGCGGCCCCTGACGCCGACGGCAACAGCGATCCCGCCAAGCCGATCGTCCGCTGCCCGCTGTGCCTGTCCAGTGCCGCGGCGATGGCTGACCAGCCGCCGCAGAGCCCGGCGCTGGCCATCCGCATCGCGCTGCGTGTTCTGTTCGAAACGGTGCAGCACGACGACGGTATCGCGCTTTTTGCAACCAGCGATCACCAGCCCCGCGGCCCTCCCCACCTGAGCTGACGACTTAGCGCTTTCGCGCATCCGTTCAATCGTCAATCTTATTGGTGGAACTCAATCCATGTTTTCCGTTTCAAGACGGGCGCGCAGCATTTTGCTGGCGTCCGCGTCAATCGCTGCTGCGATCCCCGTCACGCAATCCGACGCGCAAACCGCGCCCCCGCAAACTCTCCCAACAGTCAATGTTGAGGCGGAAAGGCAGCCTCGCCCGGCGCGAAGCCGCATCGTCATACCAACCCGCGCTGCGCAGAGTCCGGCACCTGCCGTGCCTGAACAGCTCGGCGTCAAAACCGCCGATCAGGCCCGCCAGGAGATTCAGCAGACGCCCGGCGGCGTCGCGATCGTTTCCGCGGAGGACTACAAGAACAACTCCGTCGCCAGCACGATCAAGGATGTCCTCGGCTATGTGCCCGGCGTCTTCGCGCAGCCGAAATGGGGCGACGACACCCGCCTCTCGATTCGCGGCTCGTCCCTGTCGCGCAACTTCCATCTGCGCGGCGTCCAGCTTTACATGGACAGCATCCCGATCAACACGTCCGACGGCTACGGTGATTTCCAGGAAATCGATCCGACCGCTTACAAGTATGTCGAGGTCTACAAGGGCGCGAACGCCTTGCAGTTTGGCGCCAACTCGCTCGGCGGCGCGATCAATTTCGTGACCCCGACCGGCCGCGACGCCAAGGTGAACAGCGCAGGCATCGACATGGGCGCGTTCGGCTATCGCCGCTTCCAGGGCAGCGTCGGCGGCGCCAACGGTCCGTGGGACGCTTTCTTCACGGCGTCGAACCAGAGCGCCGAGGGCTTCCGCGATCACAGCTACGGCCACTCGACCCGCGCCAGCGGCAACATCGGCTATCAGTTCTCGCCCGACTTCGAGACGCGCTTCTACATCAACGCCAATGACATCCGTCAGCGCATTCCGGGATCGGTGACACGAGCATCGGCTCTCACCTCTCCCGAGACGGCAGCTGCGGGCAACGTCATCAACGACCAGCAGCGCAACATCGACAGCGGACGGATCGCCAACAAAACGACAATCCGGTTCGGCGCGACCACGGTGGAGTTCGGTGCCTTCGCGGTGGACCGCCACCTGATGCACCCGATCTTCCAGTGGCTGGACTATCAGTACAAGGATTACGGTGGCTTCGGCAAAGTCACCGATGACCGGATCATCGGCGGCTTCCGCAACCGGCTGGTCGCAGGCGTCAATGTCGTCAACGGCGAGATCGACAACAAGCAGTATCAGAACATCGGCGGCTACAAGGGTGCGCTGCTTTCCTCGTCGCTCGACAAATCGAAGAACACGTCTGTCTACGTGGAGAACTCGTTCTACTTCCTGCCAAACGTCGCGGCGATCGGCGGCACGCAGTTCCTGTACGCGACGCGCGATCGCACCGCCCGGTCCGGCGCGACATCGAGCGGCTCAACGGAGTTCAACCTGTGGAGCCCGAAGGCCGGACTGCTCTGGGATATCGACCCGACCTGGCAGGCCTTCGCCAACATCTCGCGCAGCGCCGAAGTGCCAAGCTTCGGCGAAGGCTCGGCGATGGTTGGAATTCCGTTTTATCTGATCCGCCCGCAGACGGCGACGACCTATGAAATCGGCACACGCGGCAAGCGGCCTGACCTGACGTGGGAGCTCACCGGCTATCGTGCCGAAATCAAGAACGAACTCCAGTGTCTGACGACCATAGCAACCCCGGGCTCGTGCAATGTGATCAACGCCGACCGCACGGTCCATCAGGGCATCGAGGCGGGCCTGGGCGTCGCGGTGCTGAAGAACATCTTCACGCCCGACGCGGACAAGCTGTGGATCAACCTCGCCTACACCTACAACGACTTCCGCTTCGACAACGACGCGACCTTCGGCAACAACCAGTTGCCCGGCGCGCCGCGTCACTTCCTGCGCGCCGAGGCGCTCTACAAGCACGCGAACGGTTTCTACATCGGCCCGAATATCGAATGGGTGCCGCAGGCCTACTACGTGGATAACGCCAACTCGTTCACCACGCAGGCCTACGCGATCTGGGGCCTGAAGGCCGGCGTCGATGATGGCAAGTACTCGATATATCTCGAGGCACGCAACATCGCGAATACGGCTTACATCGCAAGCACGAGCATCGCGCGAAACGCAAACGCCACTTCCGCGCTGTTCGAGCCCGGCACAGGGCGCGCCGTTTACGCCGGAATGAAAGTGAGATGGTAGTTTGGCACCATTATTGGAGCGCGCAAATCCGCGCGCTCCAAAACCCCTTCAAAAACGGCCTGTTATCGGCTCGAATCCGAAAAATTGTGCGCTGCCGCAAAACTGGACATTTATTGCTGAAAAACGTGACAACTCGGAATCCTTCGGCTACAAAAACGCGTCAGCGCGATACGGCTATTCGTCGCATCGTCTGGTGGTCCAAGTCTCGGGAGGAGCCCCTGACGCGCACAAGCAGCGTCGCCCCGTCTAACCAAGGATAAATCCAACTTTTTCGGGGAAAATAGGGTCGACACAATTTTTCGAGCAGGGCTTCGGCCCTGCTCTTTTTTCTTTCGGGCATATTTGAAGTTGCGCGCTCGGTTACATCGAGCACAAACGCTACATACTCAGGATGAAATATATCGCCGGTGCGGGTGCGCGATTAGAGCGGAATGCCCATGAGCTGCGACAGGCGCTCGATATTCAGGTAACCGGCCCTGAAGGCCCACATCCCGATCGCGAAAATCACCGCCGAGATCGCCGTGGTCCATAGCAGCTTGCGTCCCATCCGCGCGGCGCTGGGCGCGCCGGGATCGGTGCCGGCGATCTCTTCTTCGCCATTCTCCATCTGACTGCGCACGCCGAACGGCAGCACTGCGAACAGCACCACCCACCAGAGTACGAAGTAGATCGCGAACGCGGTTGAGACCGAATAGACCATCTAATTTCTCAAGACTGTTCGATTTCGACGAGCGCGCCGGAGAAATCCTTGGGATGCAGGAACAGCACCGGCTTGCCGTGCGCGCCGATCTTTGGATTGCCGTCGCCCAGCACGCGGGCTCCCTCCGCGATCAGCGTATCACGCGCGGCAATGATCTCGGGCACTTCATAGCAGATGTGGTGGATGCCGCCGTCCGGATTACGCTCGACAAACTTCGCGATCGGCGAATCCTCGCCAAGCGGCTGGATGAATTCGATCTTGGTGTTGGGCAGCGTCGCAAATACCGTGATGACGCCATGCTCGGGCAGCGGCACCGCGCCGGAAATTTCCGCGCCGAATGCCTTGCCATAGATCTGCGCGGCCTTCTCGGCGTCCTTCACCGCGATCGCCACATGATTGAGCCGGCCCAGCATTTTTAGCTCCTTCAGAATATCGACGGGAATCAAACCATCAGCACGTGAACGACGCAAAGCGGCTTCTTGCCCCACTGGTCGTTGATCTCGGAGCGGACAGCGCGCCGCACGGACTCGGCGATCGCATCGGGATCGCGCTTGCGCGCCCGCGGCAGGTTCTCCACCGTCGAGACGACGAGATCGAACACCTCGTCCGCGATCACCTCGCCTTCCTTATTCTTTTCCGGAATGCCGACCAGATCAACCTCGGGATCGTCGGCAAGATCGCCCTTGTCGGTGACCGCGATGGCGACGAATGCGCAGCCTGCAAACGCCAGCCGGCGCCGCTCGATCACGGCGCGGGCCTTGTCCGGTTCGAGGATGTTGCCGTCCTTGTAGAGCCGCCCGCTCGGCAGTTCCGCGATGATCGCCGGATCGCCCGGACCCAGCCGCACCAGATCGCCGTTCTTGCAGATCAGCACCTTCGGCACGCCGCACTCGCGCGCGAGCTTGGCATGCTCGGACAAATGCAGCGCCTCGCCGTGCGCCGGGATCAGCAGTTGCGGACGAACCCACGAGATCATGTCGCGCAGTTCGTCGCGCCGGGGATGGCCGGAAACATGCACCATGTGGGTCCGGTCAGTGATGACCTCAACGCCCTGCATGATCAGGCCATTGATGATCGCACCGACCGATTTCTCGTTGCCGGGAATGGTCCGCGACGAAAAAATCACGGTATCGCCCTTGTTGAGCGTCACCTGCGGATGATCGTCGTTGGCGATGCGGGCCAGCGCCGCGCGCGGCTCGCCCTGGCTGCCGGTGCAGAGCGCCAGCACCTTGTCCGGCGGAAAGTTGCCATAGTAGTCAGCACTGCGAAACGCCTGCACGCCATCGAGATAGCCGGTCTCGCGGGCCACCTGCACCACCCGCTCCATTGCGCGGCCGACCACGACGACCTCGCGGTCGGCCGCCTTCGCGGCATCCGCGACGGCCCGCAGCCGCGCCACGTTGGAAGCAAATGTTGTCACCGCCACGCGTCCGCGCGCGGCCTTCACCAGTTCGGTGATGTTCTTCGCGACTTCCCGTTCGGACGGCGAGCGGCCTTCGCGCACCGCGTTGGTCGAGTCGCCGACCAGCGCCATGACACCTTGGTCGCCGATTTCGCGCAACCGCTTCTCGTCGGTCGGCTTGCCGATGATCGGCGTCGGGTCGATCTTCCAGTCGCCGGTATGCAGCACGGTTCCGGCGGACGTGCGGATCGCGAGTGCATGGGATTCCGGAATCGAATGCGCCACCGGAATGAATTCGACGCTGAACGGGCCGATCTGGACGGTGCCGCCGGACGGAATCACGGTCACGGGAATCTTTGGCGGATTGCGCTCGCTGGCGCATTTGGCCTCGAACAGCGCGGCGCTGAACTGCGTCGCATAGATCGGGCATTTCAGTTGCGGCCACAGATCGATGATCGCGCCGAAATGATCTTCATGCGCATGGGTCAGAACCAGCCCGACAAGGTTCTTCCGCTCCTTCACCAGAAAGCGGATGTCCGGCATCACCACGTCGATGCCCGGCAGGTGTTCCTCGTTGCCGAACGAGACGCCGAGATCAATCGCGAGCCAGCTTCGCTGCTGCCCCTTGCCGAGGCCGTAGATCGACAGGTTCATGCCGATCTCGCCGATGCCGCCGAGCGGCGCGAAAGTCAGTTCGTCGGGGCTAGTACCCAGTTTCCGAAGTTCATTAGTCATTGCAGCGCGCTCTCAAATGAACTTCGGAAACTCAAGGGGACCAGCAAACTCAAAGCCTCAGCACCGCTTTCGATCTGAAGTTCCTGAGGCCGAACTTGCGTCAAATGGTGTAGCAACTTCAGATCGGCGGTACTGGACATCAGGCTGCTCCAGACGATTTGGCTGATCCAAAATGGACATCGCCGGCGGCGATGATTGTGCGCTTGCCATCACGTCCGGCGACGATCAGGCATCCGGTCTCATCGATGGTCTCGAAAGTACCCTCAATGCTCGTTCCGTTCGACTGGATCGAGACAGCCTCACCGAGCCCGGCCGCACGATCGAGCCAGAGGCTGCGAATTTCGCCGAAGCCCCGGCCGTTGTCCCAGATGCCGCGGAACTCGGCCCACGCATCGGAGAGCGCCATGAACAGGTCGCCGGCTCCGGCCGTGATGCCGAGCGAGGCCAGAGAGGTCGCCGGATACGGCGTTCCCTCAGGTGCTGAGATCACATTGGTTCCCATGCCGACGGCGACAGCGAGATCCCCGCCGATCGTTTCCGCCTCGAGCAGGATACCGGACAGCTTCTTGCCGTCCGCCAGAACATCGTTCGGCCATTTCAGGAGAAATTTTGTGCTGCCCGATCCGCCGGATCGCATCCGATGCTCCACGCTCACCGCCTGCAAGGCAGCTTCAAGCGCGAGACCTGCGGCAAATCCAAGCGTCGCGGCAATTGGAGGCTGCACGTCCAGCGTCTCGACGATGGTAGCGGCAAGATTACCGCGCGGGGAAATCCATGCGCGCTGACGGCGTCCGCGTCCAGCGGTTTGGAGATCCGTTACCAGCCAGAGCGGCCCGCGCTCACCCGCCCGCGCCCGCTCGAGGGCCTCGGCATTGGTCGATCCGATGCTGTCGAACGTCTCGAGGCGATATCCCTGCGAGACGGCTCGCGGACCGAGCGCGAACGTCATTAAAACAGCGACTTCGCGGCCACCGTGGCTGCGTTTACCAGCGGTGCGGGATAGACGAAGAACAGCACGTTGAAGATGCCGGCGACAGCCAGCACCACCCGAAGCTCGACGCCCATCGGCTCCATCGCGTCCTTCGGCTCGTCGAAGTACATCACCTTGACGATGGCGAGATAATAGAACGCGCCCACCACGCTGGTCACAACGCCGATCACCGCGAGGGTGAACAGTCCAGCCTTGATCGCGGCGAGGAACACGTAGAACTTCGCAAAGAACCCGGCGAGCGGCGGAATGCCCGCCAGCGAGAACAGGAACATCGCGAAGAAGAACGCCAGCACCGGATTGGTGCGCGACAGTCCGGCGAAATCGCCGATGGTCTCGACAGCCCGGCCATTGCGCTTCATCGCCAGGATGATGGCGAAGGTGCCGAGCGTCATGGCGACGTAGATCGCGATATAGACCAGCACGCCCTGCGCGCCCTGCTCCGTCCCGGCGGCAAGGCCGACCAGCGCGAAACCCATGTGGCCGATGGACGAATACGCCATCAGGCGCTTGATGTTCTTCTGGCCGATGGCCGCGAACGATCCCAGCGCCATTGAGGCGATGGAGACGAACACCACGATCTGCTGCCACTGCGGCACGATGCCGGGGAACGCGGTGAGCGCCACGCGCGCGAACACGGCGAGCGCGGCAACCTTCGGCGCGGACGCGAAGAACGCGGTGACCGGCGTCGGCGCGCCTTCATAGACGTCGGGCGTCCACATGTGGAACGGCACCGCGGAAACCTTGAAGCAGAGACCGGCCAGCAGGAACACCAGTCCGAACAGCAGGCCGATGTTGCCGCTCTTCGCTTCCGCGGCGATGCCTGCGAAGCTCACAGTGCCCGTGAAACCATAAATCAGCGACGCGCCGTACAGCAGCATGCCGGACGACAGCGCGCCGAGTACGAAGTACTTCAGACCGGCTTCGGTCGACTTGGTATCGTCGCGATGGCTCGCGGCCACGACGTAGAGCGCAAGGCTCATCAGTTCCAGGCCGAGATAGAGCATGATGAGATCGCCGGCGGAGATCAGCACCATCATGCCGACGGTGGAGAGCACCACCAGGATCGCGTATTCGAAGATCTTCGCCTGTTCCGCGAGATAGGCGCGCGAAAGGATCAGCGTCACGGCGGAGCCAAGCAGCGTCAGGATTTTCAGGAACCGCGCATAATCATCGACGATGAAGCTGCCGCCGAAGGTCGTCAGCTTTCCGGCCGGCAGCCACAGTTCGAGAGCGCCCGTCACAACGAGCAGAAGGACGGCAATGGCGGTCACCAGCGACGTCGTCTGCGGGCCGCGGAACGCGCCCAGCATCAAAAGCGCCATGGCACCGGCGGCCAGCACCAGTTCCGGCAGCACGGGAAGCAGCGAATATCCTGCGAAAGTCATCGACCCGATTCCGTTACTGAACCAGCGCCGCCGCTTTCACGGCGGTAATGGCGGTGTTGTAGTTGTTGACAAGCTGCTGCACCGACGCCGCCGACATATCGAGGACCGGCTTCGGATACACGCCAAACAGAATGGTGAGGATCACCAGCGGCGCGAGAATGATCCCTTCCCGCAGCGTCAGATCCTTGATGCTCGCCAGCGACGGCTTGTCGAGTATGCCGAACACCACCTTGCGGTACAGCCACAGCGCGTAAGCCGCCGATAGAATCACGCCCAGCGTCGCAATCGTCGCGGTTGGGATGCTGACCTTGAAAGTGCCGATCAGGGTCATGAATTCGCCGACGAATCCCGAGGTGCCCGGCAGGCCGACGTTCGCCATCGTGAACACCATGAACACGAAGGCATAGAGCGGCATCCGGTTCACGAGGCCGCCATAGGCAGTGATCTCGCGGGTATGCAGCCGGTCGTAGACCACGCCGACGCAAAGGAACAGCGCGCCCGAGACGATGCCGTGCGACACCATCTGGAACACGCCGCCGGCAACGCCCTGCATGGTGCCCGCGAAAATGCCCATGGTGACGAAACCCATGTGCGCCACGGACGAATAAGCAATCAGCTTCTTGATGTCTTCCTGCATCAGCGCGACCAGCGACGTGTAGACGATCGCAACCGTCGACAGCGTGAAGATCAGCGGCGCGAAGTCATGCGACGCCAGCGGGAACATCGGCAGCGAGAAGCGCAGGAAGCCATAGCCGCCCATCTTCAGCAGGATCGCCGCCAGCACGACGGACCCCGCGGTCGGCGCCTCGACGTGCGCATCCGGCAGCCAGGTATGAACTGGCCACATCGGCATCTTGACCGCGAACGAGGCGAAGAACGCCAGCCACGCCCAGGTCTGAAGGCTGCGCGGGACCGCCGTGTTCATCAGAGCCGGGATATCGGTGGTCCCGGCATTCAGATACAGCGCCATGATGGCGAGCAGCATCAGCACCGAGCCGAGCAGCGTATAGAGGAAGAACTTGAAGCTGGCATAGACCCGGCGCGGGCCGCCCCAGACGCCGATGATGAGGAACATCGGAATCAGGCCGCCTTCGAAGAACAGATAGAACAGCACGAGATCGAGCGCGGAGAACGTGCCGACCATCAGCGTTTCGAGGAACAGAAACGCCATCATGTATTCGCGCACCCGCTGCGTGACCGACTTCCAGCTGGCCAGAATGCAGAACGGCATCAGCGCCGTGGTCAGGATCACGAACGGCAGCGAAATGCCGTCGACACCCATGTGATAGGTAATGGTGTTGGCGAGCCACGGCGCTTTTTCCACGAACTGGAAGCCCGGATTCGACGGATCGAACCGCATCACCAGAATGAGCGACACCGCGAAGGTGATGATCGTGGTCCACAGCGCGATCCAGCGCGCATTGCCGCGCGCGGCCTCGTCATCGCCGCGACTGAGATAAATCAGGATCGCGCCGACGATCGGCAGGAACGTCACAACGGAAAGGATGGGCCAGGTTGTCATCATTGGCCCCCGAGACCGAAGATAAACCACGTGATGAGACCGGCCACGCCGATCAGCATCGCGAATGCATAGTGATAGAGATAGCCGGTCTGGAGCCGCACGACGTTACGCGTGACATCGAGCACGCGGGCGGAGACGCCGTCGGGACCGAACCCGTCGATGATGAAACCGTCGCCCTTCTTCCACAGGAAGCGTCCGAACCATTTGGCCGGCCGGACGAAGAGGAACTCGTACAGTTCGTCGAAGTACCACTTGTTGAGCAGGAAGCGGTACAGGCCCGGATGCTGGTTCGCGAGTTCGACCGGCAGATAGGGCTTGCGGATATAGAACAGCCACGAGACGAAGAAGCCGATCACCATCATCACCGTCGGCAGGTAGGCAATCGCCGCTGGAATATGATGCATCTCGTCGATGATGTGCGGGTTCATCTTCAGCGACTCGCGGAAGAACTCATGAATGCCGTGGCCCGCGAACAGCTCCTTGAACGGGAAGCCGGCGAGGATCGAGCCGACCGCCAGCACCGCCAGCGGGATCAGCATGGTGTACGGGCTCTCATGCGCCGCCTCGTAGTGCTTCTGGTCGTGCGGCTCGCCATGGAACGTCTTGAAGATCAAACGCCATGAGTAGAACGAGGTCAGGCCCGCGGCGATCACGGTGCAGAGGAAGCCGTAGAGCGCGAACGGATTGTGCGCGACGAAGGCGGACTCGATGATCGCGTCCTTGGAGAAGTAACCCGCCGTCAGCGGGAAGCCCGTCAGCGCCAATGTGCCGATCACCATGGTGATGTAGGTGAACGGAATCTTGTCCTTGAGGCCACCCATGTTGCGGATGTCCTGCTCGTGATGCATCGCGACGATCACCGAGCCGGAGCCCAGGAACAGCAGCGCCTTGAAGAAGGCGTGGGTGAACAGGTGGAACATGCCGACCGAATAGGCCCCCGCGCCCATCGCCACGAACATGTAGCCGAGCTGCGAACAGGTCGAGTAAGCGACGATGCGCTTGATGTCGTTCTGCACGAGGCCGATCGTGGCGGCGAACAGCGCGGTGGTCGCGCCGATCAGCATCACGGCGGCCTGCGCATTCGGAGCGAGTTCGAACAGCGGCGACAGGCGCGCCACCATGAACACGCCTGCGGTCACCATGGTCGCGGCGTGGATCAGCGCGGACACCGGCGTCGGACCTTCCATCGCGTCCGGCAACCAGGTGTGCAGCAGGAACTGCGCGGACTTGCCCATCGCGCCCATGAACAGGAACAGGCAGATCAGCGTCAGCACGTCGATGTTCCAGGCGAAGAAGTGGATGGTCTTGCCGGTCAGGCCCGGGGCCGCTGCGAAGATCGTGTCGAAATCGACCGAGCCGACCATCATGAAGATCGAGAAGATGCCGAGCAGGAAGCCGAAGTCGCCGACGCGGTTGACGACGAACGCCTTGATGGCGGCGGCGTTGGCCGACGGCTTCTGGAACCAGAAGCCGATCAGCAGATAGCTCGCAAGACCCACGCCTTCCCAGCCGAAGAACATCTGCACGAGGTTGTCGGCGGTCACCAGCATGAGCATCATGAAGGTGAAGAGCGAGAGATAGGCCATGAACCGCGGGCGGTTCGGATCTTCGTTCATGTAGCCGATCGAATACAGATGCACGAGCGACGACACCGAGGTCACCACCACCAGCATCACAGCGGTCAGCGTATCGACACGCAACGCCCAGTTGACGATGAGGTCACCGGAGCCGATCCAGGTGAACAATTGCACGCGCGCGTCGTGATGCAAGAATCCGACATCGACCAGCGTCATCCATGATAGCGCGGCGGAAATCAGCAGCAGCGCGGTCGTGACAATTTCGGCGGTGCGTGAGCCAGCCGCTGGCGGCTCGGCCGGGCCATGATCGTTATGTCCGTGGTCGCCATGTCCATGATCGTCATGCGCCGCATGGGCGTGAGCGGTGCCGTGCCCGTGGTCATCGTGACCGTGGGCATGATCCATCTCGTCGCCACTCGGATTGCGTGAATGCGCGCCAAACAGCGACACCGCGCCCGCAATGAGCGCGCCGATCAGCGGCAGGAAAACGATAGCCTGAATCATTGCAGCGCCCCTGAGCGAAGCCTGACAGCACAACGCATCACCCGACCTCTACTCTTAGTATTGAGCATGATCTGATCCGAAAACCGGTTCCCACTTTTCGGGGTCATGCTCATCAGCCCTTCATCAGATTGATGTCCTCGACCGCGATCGAACCGCGATTTCGGAAGAACACCACCAGCACGGCAAGCCCGATCGCCGCTTCAGCCGCGGCCACCGTCAGAACCAGCAGCGCGAACACCTGTCCCACGATGTCGCCGAGGAACGAGGAGAACGCGACCAGATTGATATTTACGGCGAGCAGAATGAGTTCGATCGACATCAGGATGACAATGACGTTCTTCCGGTTGAGGAAGATGCCGAGAATGCCGATCGTGAACAGGATGGCGGCGACCGCGAGATAGTGACCGAGACCGATCGTCATCGCACCCACTCCCCGGAATCGGCGTCCTGAAGGCCCTGCCCCGACGCGACCTTGCGCACATCCATCGCGGCGGCCTTGGTGCGCGCGTTCTGCGCGTTGATGTCCTGCCGCTTGACGCTCGGCTTGTGCCGCAGCGTCAGCACGATGGCGCCGATCATGGCGACCAGCAGCACCAGACCCGCGAGCTGGAAGTAAGGCAGATACTTCGTGTAAAGCACGAGGCCGAGCGCTTCGGTGTTGCTGACCCCGCCCGGGATCGGCGACGTGATCGCCTTCGAGATCGCAGGATTGATCGCCCAGCCGAGCGCGACAAGAAGCAGTTCTGCGAGGAACACCGCTCCGATCAGCAGGCCGACCGGCAGATATTCGATGAATCCCTGGCGCAGTTCGGCGAAGTCCACGTCCAGCATCATGATCACGAACAGGAACAGCACCGCGACCGCGCCGACATAAACCACGACGAGGATCATCGCGAGGAACTCCGCCCCGAGCAGCATGAACAATCCCGCCGCGTTGACGAACGCGAGGATCAGGAACAGCACGGAATGCACGGGGTTGCGCGAGGTCACAACCATGATCGCCGACGCCACGCAGACGCCGGCAAAGAGATAGAAGAAGAGTGCGGGACCGATCATGAATGAAGACCCCACTCATTTACCCGCGATCGCGCCGCACTGTTCCCTCCCCCCTTGCAGGGGAGGGTCAGGGAGGGGGGTGAAATACGATCACCGAGAGGGAGGCATACCCCCCTCTCCACCTCTCCCCCGCAAGGGGGGAGAGAGCCGATCGTGCGCGTTGGAAGTTTACGGAACAACATATCCAACATCCTCACCGGTACGGCGCGTCGAGTTCGATGCTTTTCGCAATCTCGCGCTCCCAGCGGTCGCCGTTGGCGAGCAGTCTCGCCTTGTCATAATAAAGCTCCTCGCGCGTTTCCGTCGCGAATTCAAAGTTCGGGCCCTCGACGATGGCGTCGACCGGGCAAGCTTCCTGGCAGAGCCCGCAATAGATGCACTTCACCATGTCGATGTCGTAGCGCACGGTGCGGCGCGTGCCGTCGTTACGGCGCGGCCCGGCCTCGATGGTGATGGCCTGCGCCGGACAGATCGCCTCGCACAGCTTGCAGGCGATGCAGCGTTCCTCGCCGTTCGGATAACGGCGCAGCGCATGCTCGCCGCGGAAGCGCGGCGAGATCGGTCCCTTCTCGAAGGGATAGTTCAGCGTCGGCTTCGGTTTGAAGAAGTACCGCATGGCGAGGATGAACGCCGAGACGAACTCTTTCAGCAGAAGCTGGTTGGCTGTGCTTGCTATGCCCATGAATCTGTACCCATCATTTCGGTGCAAGCCCCGCGAATTGCAGCACACCGGCGACAATCACGACCATCGCCAGCGACAACGGCAGAAACACCTTCCAGCCCAGCCGCATGAGCTGGTCGTAGCGGTAGCGCGGCACGATCGCCTTCGCCATCGCGATCAGGAAGAACATGAAGAACAGTTTCAGCACGAACCAGATCACGCCCGGCACCCAGGTGAACGGCGCGAACGGGATCGGCGACAGCCAGCCGCCGAGGAACAGGATCGTCGCCAGCGCGCACATGGTGGTGATGGCGACATACTCGCCGAGCATGAACAGCAGATACGGCGTCGAGCCGTATTCGGTCATGAAGCCGGCGACCAGTTCGGATTCCGCTTCGACCAGATCGAACGGCGGGCGGTTGGTCTCCGCCAGCGTCGATACGTAGAAGATCACAAACATCGGGAACAGCGGCAGCCAGTACCAGCCGAGAATGCCGAGCTTGGTGTCCTGTGCCGCGACGACAGCCGTGAGATTGAGCGACCCGGCGCACAGCAGCACAGTGATGATGACGAAGCCGATGGAGACTTCATAGGAGACCATCTGCGCGGCGGAGCGAAGCGCCGCGAGGAACGGGTACTTCGAGTTCGACGACCAGCCGGCCATGATGATGCCGTAGACCGACAGCGACGAGATCGCGAAGATGTAGAGGATGCCGACGTTGATGTCCGCGATCACCCAGTTGAGATTGACCGGGATCACCGCCCACGCTGCCAGCGCAAGCACGCACGACACCAATGGCGCGAGCAGAAACACGGCCTTGTTCGAGCCGTCCGGAATGGTCGGCTCCTTCAGCACGAACTTGAGCAGATCCGCGAACGATTGCAGCAGGCCCCACGGCCCCACCACGTTGGGGCCGCGCCGGATCTGCACCGCCGCCCAGATCTTGCGGTCGGCCAGCAGGATATAGGCGATAGCGACCAGCAACAGCACGAGCAGCAGCACGCTCTGCGCGACCATGATGATGATCGGCCAGAGGTAGCCCGTCCACAACTCGCTTGCGAAGAATTCGGTCATCGGATCACGCTCACTCCGCCGCCGTCAGAAGTTGCCCGGAGGCGAGCTTGGAACATTCGGCCATCACCGCGGATGCCCGCGCGATGGGATTGGTCAGATAGAAATCCTCGACCGGGCTCTTGAATGTGCCCTTCTCAACCGTGCCGCCGCGCGCCGCAAGCGCTTTCACGCCCGCCGCGTCGTTGCCTTCGATCTGGTCGATCCGCATCAGATGCGGCGCGGCCTTGAAGATCGCCTGGCGCAGTTGCCCGAGCGAGTCGAACGGCAGCTTCTTGCCGAGAACGTCCGACAGCGCGCGGATGATCGCCCAATCCTCGCGTGCATCCCCCGGCGGGAACGCGGCGCGGTTGGCCATCTGCACCCGGCCTTCGGTGTTGACGTAAAGACCGGCTTTCTCGGTGTAGGCGGCGCCCGGCAGGATCACGTCGGCACGGTGCGCACCCTTGTCGCCGTGAGTGCCGATGTAAACCACGAACGTACCGTCGGCCGGGCTGACATCGTCCGCGCCCAGCGAGAACAACACATCGAGCGTGCCGAACGTGGTCATCTGCGCGACGTTGAGGCCGCCCGCACCCGGCGTGAAGCCGATATCGAGCGCGCCGACGCGCGACGCCGCGTTGTGGAGCACCGCAAACCCGTTCCAGCCGTCCTTCAGCGCGCCGAGATCGACAGCGAGCCTGGCGGCCTGCGACAGCACAGCCGCGCCATCGTGACGGGCGGCAACGCCCGCGCCGACCAGCACGATCGGATGCTTCGCGCCCTTCAGCACGTCGGCGAACGAGTGCTTGCCAGCGGCGAGATCGCCCAGCGTATCGGTGCCTGCGCCGAGATGCTCATAATCGTAGGTCAGATCGGCCTTGTCGCCGATCACACCGATCTTGAGCGCACCCGTGCGCCAGCGCTTGCGGATGCGTGCGTTGAGAACGGCAGCTTCCTTGCGCGGATTGGAGCCGACAATCAGCAGCGCGTCGGCCTGTTCGATGCCCGCGATGGTCGGATTGAAGATGTACGACCCGCGGCCCGCCTTCGGATCGAACCCGCCGCCATCCTGGGTGGCGAAATTCGCCGACCCGAACGAGGTGAGCAGTTCCTTGAGCGCGAACATCTCCTCGACCGCGGCGAGATCGCCGGCAATGGCGCCGGTGCGCCGGCCATCGGAGCGGGCAACCGCCCTGGCGATCGCCGCGAAAGCTTCGGTCCAGGTCGCCGCGCGCAGCTTGCCGTTTTCACGGATGTACGGACGATCCAGACGCTGGGTGCGCAGACCGTCGACGATGTGGCGCGTCTTGTCGGAAATCCACTCTTCGTTCACATTCTCGTTGACGCGCGGCAGAATGCGCATCACTTCGCGGCCGCGGGTATCGACGCGGATCGCAGAGCCGATCGCATCCATCACGTCGATGGACTGGGTCTTGCCCAGTTCCCACGGACGCGCGGCAAATGCATATGGCTTCGATGTCAGCGCGCCGACCGGGCAGATGTCGACAAGATTGCCCTGCAATTCGGACGTCAGCGCGCTCTGGAGATACGTCGTGATCTCGACGTCCTCGCCGCGGCCGGTCAGACCCAGTTCCGGCACGCCGCAAACCTCCGTGGTGAAGCGGACGCAGCGCGTGCATTGAATGCAGCGGGTCATCGAGGTCTTCACCAGCGCGCCGATATACTTGTCTTCCACGGCGCGCTTGTTTTCGGCAAAGCGGCTGGTGTCCACACCGTAGCCCATCGCCTGATCCTGCAGATCGCACTCGCCGCCCTGATCGCAGATCGGGCAATCGAGCGGATGGTTGATCAGCAGGAACTCCATCACGCCTTCGCGCGCCTTCTTCACCATCGGCGAGCGTGTCGAGATTTCCGGCAATTCGCCCTTCGGGCCCGGGCGGCAATCGCGCACGCCCCAGGCGCAGCTCGCCACCGGCTTCGGCGTGCCCTTCACCTCGACAAGGCACATGCGGCAGTTGCCGGCGATCGACAGCCGTTCGTGATAGCAGAAGCGCGGAATCTCGGCGCCCGCCGCCTCGCACGCCTGAAGCAGCGTGTACTCGGCAGGAACGTCAATCTCTTTTCCGTCGACGAGAATCTTGGTCATCGCCATTACTCCGCCGCGACCATGTTGACGGGATCGAGAACACCGATGTCATCGATGGTCGACTTGCGCGTGAAATCGTCGATGCGCCGTTCGATCTCCGGACGGAAGGCGCGGATCAGTCCCTGGATCGGCCATGCCGCCGCGTCGCCGAGCGCGCAGATGGTGTGGCCTTCGACCTGCTTGGTGACTTCCAGCAGCATGTCGATCTCGCGCTTGTGGGCGCGGCCCTCGACCATGCGCGACAGCACGCGCCACATCCAGCCGGTGCCTTCGCGGCACGGCGTACACTGGCCGCAACTCTCGTGCTTGAAGAAGTAAGAGATACGCGCGATCGCCGCGACCACGTCGGTGGACTTGTCCATCACGATGACGCCGGCGGTGCCGAAGCTCGACTTCACCGCGCGGGTGCCGTCGAAATCCATGATCAGATCCTGGCAATCCGCCGCCGGGATCAGCGGACACGACGCGCCGCCGGGAATGATCGCCAGCAGATTGTCCCAGCCGCCGCGAATGCCGCCGCCATGCTTCTCGATCAGTTCCCTGAACGGAATGCTCATGGCGTCCTCAACGACGCACGGCGTGTTGACGTGGCCTGAGATGCCGTAAAGCTTGGTGCCGACATTGTTCGGACGGCCGATGGCGGCGAACCACGCCGCCCCCCGGCGAAGAATGTCCGGCGCGACTGCGATCGACTCGACGTTGTTCACTGTGGTCGGGCAGCCATAGAGACCGACATTGGCCGGGAATGGCGGCTTCAGGCGCGGCTGGCCCTTCTTGCCCTCGAGGCTTTCGAGCAGCGCGGTCTCTTCGCCGCAGATATACGCGCCGGCACCGTGATGAACGTACAGATCGAACGGATAGCCGTGAATGTTGTCCTTGCCGATCAGCTTCGCCTCATAGGCCTGATCGACCGCCGCCTGAAGGTGCTCGCGCTCGCGGATGAACTCGCCGCGCACATAGATGTAAGCGACGTGCGCGCCCATGGCGGCGCTGGCAATCAGGCAGCCTTCCACCAGCAGATGCGGATCGTGCCGCATGATCTCGCGATCCTTGCAGGTGCCCGGCTCGGACTCGTCGGCATTGACCACAAGATAGCTCGGACGCCCGTCGGCATTGTCCTTCGGCATGAACGACCATTTCATGCCGGTCGGAAATCCCGCCCCGCCGCGCCCGCGCAGGCCCGACGCTTTCATTTCGGCAACGATCCAGTCGCGGCCCCGGTCGATGATCGCCTTGGTGCCATCCCACGCGCCGCGGCGGCGCGCACCCTCGAGGCCCCAGTCGCCCTGACCATAGAGATTGCGGAAGATGCGGTCCTTGTCGTCGAGCATAGTCGCTACCTTAAGACCCTGAACGCTTGGATTGCTGATAGGCGAGCCCGCCCGCCATCGCACCGAAGCCAATGGCCCAGAACACGGCTGACTGGAGTTCGGTTTTCAGAATGTAGAAATTCAGAAAGAAGATGAAAACGGCGGCGACAACCGCGTGAAGCGCAATGTAGCGAAGCGTGGCACCGCTCATGACTTCTCTCCTTTCGGAGGATTCGCCGCTTCGCCGTTCAGCGACGTCAGGCCGGCCGCGGGCGCGGCATGCTGGCGATCGATCTGCGGACCGGGCTTCGGCGGATTGCCAGTCTCGAAGCCGTCGAGCACCCTGTTCAGACTCTCCGGCGTCAGATCCTCGTAGGTGTCCTTCCAGATCATCACCATCGGTGCGTTCACGCACGCGCCGAGGCACTCGACCTCTTCCCACGAGAAGTTGCCGTCAGCCGACACGTGGAACGGATCGTGATGGATGCGATGCTTGCAAACCTCGATCAGATCCTTCGCGCCGCGCAGCATACACGGCGTCGTGCCGCAAACCTGCACATGCGCCTTCTTGCCGACTGGCTCGAGCTGGAACATCGTGTAGAAGGTCGCGATTTCCAGCACGCGGATGTAGGGCATGTCGAGCAGGTCCGCGACCGCGCGGATCGCAACCTCCGAGACCCAGCCGTCATGCTGTTCCTGCACACGCCACAGGATCGGGATCACCGCCGAGGCCTGACGGCCGGGCGGATATTTCTCGATCTGGGCCTTCGCCCACGCCAGATTCTCCGCGCTGAACGCGAAGCTTGCGGGCTGCACTTCTTTCGGGGCCAAACGGCGGACGGCCATCGTTTAACTCTTTCGATCTTTCATTGCGCCAAGTCTCATTGCACCAAGTCTTACTGCGTTAAGCTTCACTGCGTCATGGCGCGGCGCGCGTTGCCTGAATTCATGCTGTAGATACGCTGCTCCCAGAACACGCTCGAGGTCGCGAACACGTTATAGCCGACGTGCGATGCGACCTTGATACGGTCGAGCGTGGACAACTGGGTCAGCGCTTCGAAGCGATCCGTCGCCGGATCGTGGATGATTGCCTTCATCGGCGTCTGTTCGAGAATGTAGCGCGACACGCTGTGGGTCGGATCGTTGCCGTGTTCCTCGCAGACCACGACCGAATCCGTCTCCAGAATCCGCTTGCCGCCCTTCATGGCGTCGATCTCGACGCCCTCGACGTCGAGCTTGATGATGTACTTGCCCTGCGCCGGGATCTTGCCGTCCTCGATCAGGTTGTCGAGCGCAAGCACCTTTACGTCCTCGCCGCCGGCTTCCGGGGCGCCAGCGATGCTGAACGCTTCATGCTTGGTGCCGGACAGACGCGCCGTGCCGCGCGCGGAGCCGATGGCGGCATTGACCGCCTCGAAGCGGTTGCCGTTGATCTTCGCGTTGTGGGCCAGCCGCGGGAAATTCCGCGACGACGGTTCCATCGCAATCGAAGGCCGCGAGCCGAAACGCTTGCTGGACACCATCACCGACCAGTAGCCGTAGTTGGCGCCGCAATCGATCAGCGTGTAATCGACGTCCCGCGAGTCCAGCAGGAACAGTTCGAGTTCGTCCTCGTACTTGAAGGTGCGGTTGAGCAGCTTGCTCCAGTAGCCGTCGCCGAAAGGAAACGAAAACGTCGCGTCCGGATTGAGCATGATATTGATGTCGCGCTCGGGCAGCAGTGTCTTGAGAAGATTGGCCGCGCCGTTGTAGCCGCGATGCGAGATATACGCCCCGACCTTCGATCCCGCGAGCAGCGCGAAGCCGATGGTGCGCTCCCAGGGCGTAGCCCCGCGCATGTCACCGGTCGTTCGGTCGAACTGGATCGGCGGCTGGGACATCAGCGGTCCACCTCGCCGAACACGATATCGAGGGAGCCGAGAATCGCCGACACGTCGGCGAGCAAATGGCCCTTGCAGATGAAGTCCATCGCCTGAAGATGCGCGAAACCCGGCGCACGGATCTTGCACTTGTACGGTTTGTTGGTGCCGTCGGCGACCAGGAACACGCCGAACTCGCCCTTCGGCGCCTCGACCGCGGCGTAGACTTCGCCGGCGGGGACGCGAACGCCTTCGGTGTAAAGCTTGAAGTGATGGATCAGTGCTTCCATCGAGCGCTTCATCTCGCCCCGGCGCGGCGGCGCGATCTTGTTGTCCTCGACAACAACCGGCCCCTGCCCCTCGGGCGCGCGCAGCTTCTCGATGCACTGCTTCATGATGCGCACCGACTGACGCATCTCTTCCATGCGGATGCAGTAACGGTCGTAGCAGTCGCCGTTCTTGCCGATGGGAATATCGAAATCCATCTCGGCGTAGCATTCGTAAGGCTGCGACTTGCGCAGATCCCACGCCGCGCCCGAACCGCGCACCATCACGCCGGAGAAGCCCCACTCCCAGGCCTGCTCAAGCGTCACCACGCCGATGTCGACGTTGCGCTGCTTGAAGATGCGGTTGTCGGTGAGCAGCGTTTCGAGATCGTCGCAGACCTTCAGGAACGGATCGCACCACGCATCGATGTCATTGATCAGCGCGGGCGGCAGGTCCTGATGCACGCCGCCGACACGGAAGAACGCCGCGTGCATGCGCGAGCCGGATGCGCGCTCGTAGAACACCATGAGCTTTTCGCGCTCTTCGAAGCCCCAGAGCGGCGGCGTCAGCGCGCCGACGTCCATCGCCTGCGTGGTGACGTTGAGCAGATGGGAGAGGATGCGGCCGATCTCGCAATAAAGCACGCGGATCAACTGGCCGCGGCGCGGCACGGTGATGCCGAGCAGCTTTTCCGCCGCGAGGCAGAACGCATGCTCCTGATTCATCGGCGCGACGTAGTCGAGCCGATCGAAATACGGGATCGCCTGCAGATAGGTCTTCTGTTCGATCAGCTTCTCGGTGCCGCGATGAAGCAGACCGATATGCGGATCGACGCGCTCGACGACTTCGCCGTCAAGCTCCAGCACCAGACGCAGCACACCGTGCGCGGCCGGATGCTGCGGCCCGAAGTTGATGGTGAAGTTGCGCATTCCAGGTGCTTCGGTGCGAGCTGCCTCGGTCATCAGCCACCTGCCTTCGGCGTTTCAGCCTTCTCATCACCCGGCAGCGGATAGTCCGCGCCTTCCCACGGCGAGAGAAAGTCGAATTTGCGGAACTCCTGATTGAGCCGCACCGGCTCGTACACCACGCGCTTCTCCGCGTCGTCGTAACGGACCTCGACAAAGCCCGTCAGCGGGAAGTCCTTGCGCAGCGGATGACCGTCGAAACCGTAGTCGGTCAGCAGGCGACGCATATCCGGATGTCCGGTGAAGATGACGCCGTAGAGATCGTAGGTCTCGCGCTCGAACCAGTCCGCGCCCGGAAACACCGAGATGATCGACGGCACCTGCGTGGTCTCGTTCGCCTCGCCGCGCAGGCGGATGCGCGCATTCAGGACCGGCGACATCAGGTGATAGATCACGTCGAAACGGTTCTCGCGGCCCGGATAATCCACCGCTGTCGCGTCGGTGAAGTTCACGAAGCGGAAGCGCGGATCGGTCTTCAGCACGCGGACGACATCGACGATCTTCGCAAGATCGACCGAGATCGAGAGCTGATTGAACGCAACCGAATGCCCGAGCGCCGCGCCGGGAAGCGCGGCCACAATGGTCTGGCCAAGAGCGTCTAGCTTCGCATCATCCATGTGCGATTACCGTTCAATCGTTCCGGTGCGCCGGATCTTCTTCTGCAACAGCAGCACGCCGTACAGCAGCGCCTCCGCGGTCGGCGGACAGCCCGGAACATAAATATCGACGGGCACGATGCGGTCGCAGCCGCGCACCACCGAATACGAATAGTGATAGTAGCCGCCGCCGTTGGCGCACGATCCCATCGAGATCACGTAACGCGGCTCCGGCATCTGGTCGTAGACCTTGCGCAGCGCCGGCGCCATTTTGTTCGTCAGCGTGCCGGCGACAATCATCACGTCGGACTGGCGCGGCGACGCACGCGGTGCAAAGCCGAAGCGCTCGACGTCATAGCGCGGCATCGACACCTGCATCATCTCGACCGCGCAGCACGCCAGGCCGAAGGTCATCCACATCAAGGAGCCGGTGCGCGCCCAGGTGATCAGGTCATCGGTCGCCGCAACGAAAAAGCCCTTGTCGGACAGCTCGCTGTTGATCTCGAGGAAATACTTGTCATCCGCGCCGACCGGCTGGCCGGTACGCGGATCGAGAATCCCCGTCGCCGCCTGCGAGACCGCGGGCTGCATGATCGAAGGCGCCGTGTTCGGGCTCAATCCCATTCCAGGGCTCCCTTCTTCCACTCATACGCAAAGCCGACAGTCAGCACGGCGAGGAACACCATCATCGACCAGAACCCGGCCAGGCCGAGCTTGCCGAACGCCACTGCCCACGGAAACAGGAAGGCGACTTCCAGATCGAAGATGATGAAAAGAATGGCGACCAGATAGAACCGCACATCGAATTTCATGCGCGCGTCATCGAATGCATTGAAGCCGCATTCATAGGCAGAAAGCTTTTCCGGATCGGGCTGCTGATAGGCCACGATGAACGGTGCGATCAGAAGCGCCAGACCGATCACGGTCGCGACCCCGATAAACACAACAAGTGGCAGGTAATTCTGCAGAATTCCGCCCATCGGCGACCCTCATGCTGCCCGATTTTGTCCCGCAGATTCGCGAAACATTGGAATGGTTCGAAAGGGATAGCGCAGCGCAACAGGGAGGGCAAGACAAGCTGTTTTGAGGCCTGAGCCGCTGTTATCGCCGATCGGAAACCCGCTTGCACCGGGACCTCCCGCCGTCAATAAGCTCCACCGATAGACCCATGTGCGGTGCTTATTGGCAGCGAAGCGAGACATGAGAAGCAAGGCTTGGAAACGACGCCGGGAACAACGGGATCTACGACCTTCGGCGTAGTCCCCCATCTCGGGCGCTGATTATGACAAGATGCGCGCGATTTCCTTGCCGCATGCAACCGTGTCGGCCTTGCCGCCGAGGTCCCGCGTCCGCAGCTTTTCATCCGCCAGAACGGTCTCGATTGCTGTCACAATCGCCTTGCCCGCTTCCGGCTCGCCGAGATGATCCAGCATCATCGCCGCCGACCATATCTGCCCGACGGGATTGGCGATCCCCTTCCCGGCGATGTCCGGCGCGGAGCCGTGAACCGGCTCGAACAGCGAGGGAAACTTGCGTTCCGGATTGAGACTGCCGGACGGCGCGATCCCGATGGTGCCGGTGCAGGCCGGACCGAGGTCGGACAGGATATCCCCGAACAGATTCGAGCCGACCACAACGTCGAACCAGTCGGGATGCAGGACGAAGTTCGCGGCCAGAATATCAATATGATACTTGTCCCACTTCACGCCCGGATAGGCCTTGGCCATCTCCTCCACGCGCTCGTCCCAATAGGGCATCGTGATCGAAATACCGTTCGACTTGGTGGCGGACGTCAGGTGCTTTTTCGGGCGGCTTTGCGCAAGCTCAAAGGCGAACTTCAAAATCCGGTCGACGCCGGTGCGCGACATGACGGTTTCCTGGATCACCACCTCACGGTCTGTGCCCGGAAACATCCGGCCGCCGATGGATGAATATTCGCCCTCGGTGTTCTCGCGCACGACGAAAAAGTCGATGTCCCCGGGCGCTCGACCCGCCAGCGGAGACTTCACGCCGGGCATCAGGCGCACCGGGCGCAGGTTCACGTACTGGTCGAATTCCCGCCGAAACTGGATCAGCGAGCCCCACAGCGAAATGTGGTCCGGCAGAATCGAGGGCATGCCCACCGCCCCGAAGAAGATCGCGTCGTGGCCGCCGATCTGGGCCTTCCAGTCGTCCGGCATCATCTTGCCGTGCTTCTGGTAGTAGTCGCAGGAGGCGAAGTCGAAGCTGTCGAGGGTCAGTTCGAAATTGAACTTCCTGGCCGCCGCTTCCAGCACCCGCAGCCCCTCGGGGACCACCTCCTTGCCGATGCCGTCGCCGGGAATCACGGCCAGTCTGTACTTCCTGTTGGTCCCGGTGGTCGCCATGCTGACGTTCCTCGCCTGATTATCGTGTTGATAAGCCATTCTTGGTGTCCGCGGCCGGACGCGCGCCTAGCAATACAGGAGAGCGCGCGAGCGCCAAAACGCACAATCGCAACTGGCGGGGATGCAGGCGGCGCGGTTCGCTCGACGGCTTCAATCCGCGCGAGCGGGTTGCGCGATCAAACGCTTAGGATCCAATAAGCCACTGATTAAATGATGAGATTTGAACCGTGGCGCGAGAGACGGGGCTCGAACCCGCGACCTCCGGCGTGACAGGCCGGCGCTCTAACCAACTGAGCTACTCCCGCGTAGACCGAAGCGATCTGCGCACAGGAGGTGGGACTTAAAGGTGGCGGGATGCCAAGTCAAGGTTGTTGCACTTCCCCTTGTGTGTCAGGCTCTTTTCCACCGTCGATTTAAATAAGGCGCTATTTACAGGCAAAACTCGTAGTCAGGACGCTCCCGAATCAATTAAGCCCTGATGTACCGTTAGTTTTGTGAAGCCTAGTATCCACGAGGAGGGCCAAATATGGCAAAGAAAGCAGCTACCCCAGCGACCGTTACCCTGAAGCACCTTGCCGCCGCTCTCGCCGAAGAGCACGAGTTGTCGAAGAAGACCGCTGAAACCATCCTCGGCGACCTGGTCACCAAGATCACCAAGCACCTCAAGAAGGGCGAGCGTATCCGCATCGTCGGCCTCGGCATTCTCCAGGTCCGCAAGCGCGCTGCCCGTATGGGCCGTAACCCGGCCACCGGCGAAGCAATCCACATCAAGGCGAGCAAGAAGGTCGCCTTCCGCGCTGCCAAGGAATTGAAGGAAGCCGTCTAAGACCGGCATCCAGACTTAAAGGCCCTGACGCCATTCCGGCTCCGCCGGGATGGCGTTTTCTTTTGAGGTGGCACTTTCACATCGGTGGGTTAAGTACACGCAGGATCCAAGCCTTGCGGATCGCTTGCCGTCACCCTGAGGTGCCGTAGCGAAGCGAAGGCCTCGAAGGGCGACGGCGTTGCCATCCTTCGAGGCTCGCCGGTGAAGCGGCTCGCACTCAGGATGACGGAGCAAATTTTGTCTATCCAATTCAGCCACACCGTTCTCGAACGCTTCCTGCGCTACGTGCGAATCGACACGCAGTCGGACGCTGCGTCCCCTACCTGCCCGTCCACCGGGAAGCAGAAGGACCTTGGCCGCCTGCTCGCGCAGGAATTGCGCGGCCTCGGGCTTGCCGACGCGCACATGGACGAACACGGCTACGTCTACGCGACGCTGCCCGCCAACACCGGCAAGACCGTACCGGTGATCTGCTTCTGCTCGCATATGGACACCTCGCCGGACTGCACCGGCAAGGACGTGAAGCCGCAGATCGTGCGCAACTACCAGGGCGGCGACATCGTCCTGCCCGCCGATTCCACACAGGTTATTCGCGCTGCGGACAATCCCGCGCTCAAAGACCAGATCGGCAGCGACATCGTCACCACCGACGGCACCACCCTCCTTGGCGCCGACAACAAGGCCGGCGTCGCCGAAATCATGGATGCCGTGCAGGTCCTGATCGCCAATCCACAGATAAAACACGGCGCGATCAAAATTCTTTTCACGCCGGACGAGGAAATCGGCCGCGGAGCGGACAAGGTCGATCTCAAGAAGCTGGGCGCGGCCTTCGGCTACACCATCGACGGCGAAAGCGCGGGCCATCTCGAGGACGAGACGTTCTCGGCGGACGGCGTCACCATCGCCATCCAGGGCGTCAGCATTCATCCCGGCTTCGCCAAGGGCAAGATGGAGCACGCGCTCAAGATCGCATCCCGCATCGTCGACAGGCTGCCGAAGGACCTTGCCCCGGAAACCACCGAAGGCCGTGAAGGCTTTCTGCATCCGGTCGGGCTTCAGGGCGGTCTGGACAGCGCCGTGCTGTCGCTGATCGTGCGCGATTTCACCGTGCCGGGCCTGAAGGAAAAGGAAGCCCTGCTGGAAGACATCGTGCGCGGCGTCATGAAGGACTTTCCGCACTCGTCCTATACCTTTGAGGTCAAGGAGCAGTACCGCAACATGAAAGAAGTTCTCGACCGCCATCCGCAAGTGGTCGAATACGCGCTGGAAGCGATCGGCCGCGCCGGACTTCAGCCGGTCCTGAGCAGCATCCGCGGCGGCACCGATGGCTCGCGGCTGTCATTCATGGGACTGCCTTGCCCGAACATCTTCGCCGGCGAACATGCCTTCCACTCGCGACTCGAATGGGTCAGCGTTCAGGATATGGAAGCAGCGGTGCGCACCATCGTGCATCTCGCAGCGATATGGGAAGAAAAAGCATGATCCGGATTTTGAACCGCCTTGGCGCATTGCTGGTGCTTGCCCTGCTCGTGCCGCTGGGCGTCCAGGCGCAGGAGCCGCGCTTCGACATCACGGTCACGGCCGATGCCACCAAGGTCAACGGCAGCCCGTGGGACGGCGTGCCACGGCTCGGCAATTCGAAGCTCAACCTCAACGCCGCGCCGGACATCGCGGTATGCCTCGTGCGCGCGAACGCGAAACCGGAATGTCTGTGGAAGCCACAGGGACGCCGCCTGCTCTCGATGTGCCAGAACGCTTGGACCTGCAAGTTCGACAATGCCGCGCTCGCGCCGCTGCCGATCGGACTGGTGTTTGTCGATATCGACGCGCGCAATCACGACATCATCGATGTGGCTATCCTGACCGACAATAACGACGCCAAGGCGAACGAGGACATCGCCGATTCCCTGCGCACCGCGATGAGTGTGCTGACGCCGAACCGCTCCGAGGACACCAGGGAACGCCTCGTTCGCGGCGCGAAGCTGCTTTCGATCGCCGATTGCGCCAGCGGAAAGCCATGCCGGCTGACGCAGTCGCAGTTCACGCTGACCAGGAAGTAGCCGGATGGTATCGCGGTTAGAGCATCTCGTTTACACCGAGAGGGCCGGGAGTTCTCGCCCCCTCTCCCGGCGGGGAGAGGTGGAGCTTAAATACTCTACCCCCGCATCCGCAACTGAAGCATCGGCAGCACCTCGTAGCGTGCGCCGATGTTCGCCTTGACCATCGGGTCTTCGGCAACGATGGCGCGGACATCGTCGGCGCTCTCGTCGTCGGCCATCTCGAACAGCGACATGCCCCAGCCGCCCGCCGGATCGGCCACCGGCCCGTGCGCGACAACGCCGCCCTGCTCCAGCAATGCCTGCAAGAACTCGCCGTGCGCCTTCATCAGCAGCTTCTGCTCCGGCGTCATGGTCTTGAGGAAGTCCGGGCCCGGCGGAACGAAGCGGCACAGGAAATACTTCATCGGACACTCCGGGCGGACAGCAGTGAGAGGAGATCTTCGCGATGCTTAGGCAAGCAAGATGGCAGCGCCGTGACAGCGCCGCCGCAGGGATGGTAGGCGGCGAGAGATTCGAACTCCCGACCCTCTCGGTGTAAACGAGATGCTCTAACCAGCTGAGCTAGCCGCCCGTCCAGCCCTGTATGTGCCCTGCCGCAGCGGCGGGTGCAAGCCATTCGCGTGATTAAGCTGATCTTTGGCCGCTCTATGGTGTCACAAAAGAAAACGGCGCCCCGAAGGGCGCCGTTTCCGTATCATGAGCTTCTCTGTTCAGTGCGCGGTCAGGCCGCCGGCAGCTTCGTCCGCTCCGTCAGGCTTCGCCAGCGCCTTGACATCTTCTTCCCAGACGATCGGGGTCGGAACCCGTACCAGCGCCTTCGCCAGCACTTCGTCCATCCGCGCGACCGGGATGATCTCCATGCCGCCCTTGATGGCGTCGGAAATCTCCGTGAGGTCCTTGGCGTTGTCCTCCGGAATGAAGACCGTCTTGATGCCGCCACGCGCGGCCGCAAGCAGCTTCTCCTTCAGACCGCCGATCGGCAGCACCCGTCCCCGCAACGTGATCTCGCCCGTCATGGCGACATCGTGCCGGATCGGAATGCCGGTCAGCACCGAGACGATCGACGTCGTCATCGCGACACCCGCAGACGGACCATCCTTCGGCGTCGCGCCTTCCGGCACATGCACGTGGATGTCACGACGCTCGAACAGCGGTGGCTCGATGCCGTAGTTGATCGCGCGCGAGCGGACGTAGGACGCAGCAGCCGAAATCGACTCCTTCATTACGTCGCGCAGGTTGCCCGTCACCGTCATGCGGCCCTTGCCGGGCATCATGACGCTTTCGATGGTCAGCAGCTCGCCGCCCACCTCGGTCCACGCCAGACCGGTCACGACGCCGACCTGGTCCTCGCTGTCGATCTCGCCGTAGCGATACTTCGGCACGCCGAGGAACTCCTCGACCACCGCCGGCGTCACCTTCACCGACTTCTTCTTCGAGATCATGAGTTCCTTCACACCCTTTCGGGTGAGTGTCGAAATCTCACGCTCGAGGTTACGCACGCCCGCTTCGCGGGTGTAGCGGCGGATCAGGAACAGCAGCGCTTCGTCGTCGATCGACCATTCCTTCGAGTTCAGGCCGTGCTTGGCGATCGCGGCCGGAATGAGATGCTTGCGGGCGATCTCGACCTTCTCGTTCTCGGTGTAGCCGGCGATGCGGATGATCTCCATGCGGTCCATCAGCGGTCCGGGAATATTGAGCGTATTCGCGGTCGTGATGAACATCACGTTGGAGAGATCGTAGTCCACCTCGAGATAGTGATCGTTGAACGTGCCGTTCTGCTCGGGGTCGAGAACCTCAAGCAGAGCCGACGACGGATCGCCGCGGAAATCGGCGCCCATCTTGTCGATCTCGTCCAGCAGGAACAGCGGGTTCGAGGTCTTCGCCTTGCGCATCGACTGGATGATCTTGCCGGGCATCGAGCCGATATAGGTGCGGCGGTGTCCGCGGATTTCCGCTTCGTCCCGCACGCCGCCCAGCGACACGCGCACGAACTCACGTCCGGTCGCCTTCGCGATCGACTTGCCAAGCGAGGTCTTGCCGACGCCCGGAGGGCCGACGAGGCACAGGATCGGTCCGGTCAGCTTGTTGGCGCGGGACTGCACGGCGAGATACTCGACGATGCGATCCTTGACCTTCTCAAGCCCGTAGTGATCGCTGTCGAGCACTTCCTGCGCGGCAACGAGGTCCTTCTTGACCTTGGACTTCTTGCCCCATGGAATCGACAGCAGCCAGTCGAGATAGTTGCGCACGACCGTGGCTTCGGCGGACATCGGAGACATCTGCCGCAGCTTCTTCAGTTCATGCGCCGCCTTCTCGCGAGCTTCTTTCGAGAGCTTGGTCTTGTTGATCTTCTCTTCCAGATCGGCGAGCTCGTCGCGGCCTTCGTCGTCGCCGAGCTCCTTCTGGATCGCCTTCATCTGCTCGTTGAGATAATACTCGCGCTGGGTCTTCTCCATCTGGCGCTTGACGCGCGAGCGGATCTTCTTCTCGACCTGCAACACCGAGATCTCGCTCTCCATCAGGCCCATCACCTTCTCAAGGCGCTGGGAGACGGACAGCGTTTCCAGGATGGTCTGGCGATCGGAAATCTTGACGGCGAGGTGCGACGCCACGGTGTCCGCGAGCTTCGCGAAATCCGTGATCTGCTGAACGACGCCCACCACCTCGGCGGAAATCTTCTTGTTCAGCTTCACATAGCTCTCGAAGTCGGACACGACCGAGCGCGACAACGCTTCCGCCTCAACGCTCTTGGCGTCGAGGTCGGCGAGTGCCACGGCTTCGGCCTCATAGAAATCGGAGCGATCGGAATACTTGCCGGCCTTGGCGCGCTCCAGGCCCTCGACCAGCACTTTCACGGTGCCGTCAGGCAGTTTCAGGAGCTGCAACACGCTGGCGAGCGTGCCGATCTCATAAATGGAATCGGGAGCCGGATCGTCATCGGACGCGTTCTTCTGCGTCGCAAGGAAGATCAGCGCATCGTTCTTCATCACCTCTTCGAGCGCCTTGATCGATTTCTCGCGGCCGACGAACAGCGGCACGATCATGTGCGGGAAGACGACGATGTCGCGAAGCGGCAGCACCGGATAGGAGTGGCTTTCGCCGTGAACGATGACTGGACGAGGCTTTGAGGCAGTTGTCATGCCCATATTCCTTTTGTTGCGCCCCCTTGCACGCAATCCGCCGTTCTGACGCGACTGCCACAAGGTGCCTTGTGTACCGGACAAAGAAGGAGCTCTTTTGAGCCAGCGGCCGTTGTGCGGCCTCTCCCTGCCCGGGTCGAAACTGCGAATCTAGGAAGGTCTTCGTTCCGCAGCACACCATTAGGTGGCTATCGTGTGTGGGGGTGTCAAGAGAGCGAAAACCCCTGTGAATATAGGCTTATTCTAAAGTCGCGGCCGAAAGCCAAAGGGCCGCGGAACAAGGTTCCACGGCCCTTTCGGGATTACTCTCGATGTTTCCTGCCAGCCCGCTCAGGCGCTCGCGCTGGTCTCCGCCGCCCGATCGGACCGGTCAGCATAAATATACAGCGGACGTGCCGTCGCCTCGACCACTTCGCGCGAGATGACGACTTCCTCGACGCCTTCAAGGCCCGGAAGGTCGAACATGGTCTCGAGCAGGATGCTTTCGAGGATCGACCGCAACCCGCGGGCGCCGGTCTTGCGCTCGATGGCCTTGCGGGCTACCGCGCCAAGCGCCTCGTCGGCGAAGGTCAGCTCGATATTCTCCATTTCGAACAGCCGCTGGTACTGCTTCACCAGAGCGTTCTTCGGATCGGTCAGGATCTTCTTGAGCGAAGCCTCATCCAGGTCCTCGAGCGTCGCCACCACCGGCAGACGTCCGACGAATTCCGGGATCAGGCCGTACTTCAGCAGATCTTCCGGCTCGACCTCGCGGAAGATTTCGCCGGTGCGGCGATCTTCCGGCGCCAGAACCTGCGCGGCGAAGCCGATCGAGGTGGTCCGGCCGCGCGAGGAGATGATCTTCTCCAGGCCCGAGAAAGCGCCACCGCAGATGAACAGGATGTTGGTCGTGTCCACTTGCAGGAACTCCTGCTGCGGATGCTTACGGCCACCCTGCGGCGGCACGGAAGCCACGGTGCCTTCCATGATCTTCAGCAACGCCTGCTGCACGCCCTCGCCCGACACGTCGCGGGTGATCGACGGGTTGTCCGATTTACGCGAAATCTTGTCGATTTCGTCGATGTAGACGATGCCGCGCTGCGCCCGCTCGACATTGTAGTCGGCAGCCTGCAACAGCTTCAGAATGATGTTCTCGACGTCCTCACCGACATAACCGGCTTCGGTCAGCGTCGTCGCGTCGGCCATCGTGAACGGCACGTCGAGGATGCGGGCGAGCGTCTGCGCGAGCAGCGTCTTGCCCGAACCCGTTGGTCCGATCAGCAGGATGTTCGACTTCGCCAGCTCAACATCGTTGTGCTTGGTCTGATGGTTCAGACGCTTGTAGTGATTGTGGACCGCGACCGAGAGCACCTTCTTGGCGTGCTGCTGACCGATCACGTAGTCGTCCAGAACCTTGCAGATTTCCTTTGGCGTCGGAATGCCGTCGCGCGACTTCACCAGCGACGACTTGTTCTCTTCGCGGATGATGTCCATGCACAATTCGACGCATTCATCGCAGATGAATACGGTCGGGCCCGCAATGAGTTTGCGGACTTCGTGCTGGCTCTTCCCGCAGAACGAGCAATAGAGAGTGTTCTTTGAATCGCTCGTACCGACCTTGCTCATTCCTATCTCCGTCCGCCGCTCGATCTCATTTTAGGGGCTCGCCCCATCCCGGCACACACCGAGATGATGTGTAGATAGGAGCAAAAACCGTACCAAAAAAGACCCGTCACCTCAGTTACCGTGCGAATCAAGCTTCAATCGAATCCTGATCCACGGTCCCTAGCCAATCATGGTGCCATCCGACTATCAAGAATTCGCTAACCGCCCAACTACTCAACTCCGTGATCTTGGCGCAATTTTGCGCGTTTTCAGGAGCTTGGCCTGTCGAATTCATTGCAGCGTTGCGGGAATGACACGGGCTTTTGCCCGATGGAACTCCGCTAGGCAATCGCTGGTTGGCTGTCGATTGGCTGTTATGTCCCCAGGATTCCCTTGAGGCCCGCATATATCGACCCGGCCGCTGTGGACAAGATACCAAGCAGCGGACCAGCCGTGCGCATCAATTCCTGAATAATCCGCGCCCGGCGCCGAAGCTGATCCTCTCCGACATACGGACCCAGCAGACGCGCCGCGCGATAGGCCGCGGCATTCGGCCGGTCTCCCTGAGACAGAGAACTGGCCAGAAGCTGAAGCATCAGAATGGCCAGGATGTTTCCGGTCACGAAAGCGAGTGCGATGCTCGCCGAGTATTCCAGCACCTCGCGCCACTCCACCCACGATCCCGGGAGGATGGGAACATGATCGTTCAGGCCCGTCACGGTCAGCATGCAGAACACGCTGAGCAGCGCCGTCAGGCCCCCTATGAGGACGGCACCGCGATATCCGACTTTCTGGATCGCGTAGATGGCAAAACCGAACGGCAGCGGAATGATCACCGAGGCGATGCGCAGATACAGCGGTGATGCGTTCAGCACGATGGTCACGATGATATGCGCCGCGACCAGCAGGATCGCCGGAACCAGGATGTAGCCGATACTGTGAGTGGCGAACGATCTGACCGGATGGCTCCGCCGGTAGAGCCGCGCGCTGACGTTGTCGAACTCACGCCTTATCTTCTCGATATCCGCGACGATGCTATCGATCTCGCGAAGCACCGGGAGCACCACCCGCAGATCGCGGGAGCAGTGCTTGCAGACCAGCGCTTCGTCTTTGACCTTCTCGGCGCAGAAAGGGCACTCCATCAGCTTCGCCGCAGTGAGATGCGCTGGCGGCGCCGGAGCGCCTCAAGCTCGGCCTTCGCCTGTGCGAGTTCTTCGCCGGCCAGAGCGCGCTTGCGGATGAGATCATCACGTTCGGCGATCAGCGTGTCCGGAATCGCGATGTCGCGCGAACACGAACTGCACACCAGCGCCTCCGCGGCGGTGGGCTGTGCGCAAAAGGGGCAATGCGCCGGCATGCGGCTCAGGGCGCGACTTTGAGGGTGAAGCTCGTGCTCGCGGCGCGGCCGTCCGAATCCTTCACATCCACGCGAATGACGTGATCGCCGGCGGGCAATTCAGCGTCGGGCATATCGATCCCGTCCGGTTTCACGAATGGCTTCAGCCGCGGCGTCAGATCGACCGACGGGCTCTTGATGTAGGTCACTTTCAACGAATCCGTGTCGATCCTGGCCCCGCCGAACGATTCGAACTTCAATTGCAGGCGCATCGGCGATTTCGATGCATCGGCGGCCCCGACATACGCGACCTTGGGTCCGCGCGTGATGCCGCGGGTGGCAACCGCGACCGCGCCCTTCGGTGGGGGAAGCTTCGCCTCATCGGCTGAAATCAGGACAGTGCCGGCGCCCGCCGGAGCCGCAACCGTCAGGACAATACCTGTCGCCAAAACCACGGCCTGCAACAACGATCGACGCATCCTCAAATCTCCTTCCGCGCAATGGTCCGTTCTACCGCACGGCGGGGCCGTCCGAAAGATGCGCCCCTGCTCTTCCTTAACGCCCCCCGCCGTCGCCGATGATGGAGTATGGAGCCCAGAACAGCGGATGCGCGTAGGCAAACTCCGTCTTGCCGTCCGCGCCGAGGTAGCCCGGCCCGTCGGCCAGCGCCATCATGGCCTGCCGCAGCGCCTCGCCGCGTGTCAGCTTCGGATCGTCCGCCTGCCGTTTGAACAGATCGGTCACCAGTTCGCGGGCCGACTGCGAATGCACTGACCAGTTCGTCACCAGAAGTGCGCGCGTCCCGGCATAGAAGAACGCCCGGCCAAGGCCCGAGGCTGCTTCAGCGCCCGCTCCGGCTCCGGCCGCTGTGTTACAGGCGGACAGCACCACCCAGTCGGCATCGAGCTTGAGCGACAGGATTTCTTCCATCGTCAGCAATCCGTCGCCATCGGAATCCGACAGAGCGGGTGCGGACAGCGCAAGCGCCGGTTGCGTGAGGCCATCGAGTTCGCCCGGCACCAGCCCGTGGGTTGCGAAGGCGATAATCTTGAACCCGGAAAGGTCCATCGACTTCACCTTCTTCTCATTCGCCTCCTTGCCGAGATTGAGGACCTTGGTGGGATCGGCCTGAAGCGCCAGCGCGATCGAGGTCAACTCGTCGGACGTGTCCGGCAGGCGCGGCAACTGTCCGAGCTGCGCGCTGTCGACCCCCTCAAGCTGCGGACTGTTGCGCCGCTTGAGCGGTACACCGCGGGTGGCGATCGATGCGTCGGCGACCTGGATCAGCTTGTCGGTCTTCCCCGCGTCGTCGGCCTGCTCCTTGCTGAAATAAGGATCGCCGAACGCAATCAGATCCTGCCGCGTGGCCTTCCCCGCAGGCAGCTTGCGCAAGGTCTGCAAGGCAGACGCCGACGGCACCAGCGTCACTGCATGGGTTCGCGCCAGCCATGGCACATTGCGGTAGCTCACGAACAACGGATCATCGTCCGTCTTGACCTCCGCGTCGGCGGTCGGCAACAGCGACAGCGGCAGCAGACCAAGCGCGCCGTTGGTCACGACGATCAGGCTTTTCGCGGGCTTCCAGCTGCTCTCAAGCGGCTTCAGTAACTGATCGTACAGTTGCGATGCCAGTTTCACATCGAACGCCGGAATGTCCGAGATCATCGCCGCCTTCGGCTCCAGCGCCTCACGCAACCTGGTCACGATCGCATTCAGATCGCCGAGCGACATCTTGATCCGGGCGAACTGCACGGGAGCATCCTTCCGCACCACCCAGACGAAACTGTCGAACCGGCCGAAGTAGAACGACAGCAGCGCTTCATCGCCCGTGAGCTGCCTTTGCAGATCGCTCGCGTTCGGCGGCGGCGGATTCACAAGGTTGCCGTAGTCGGGAAACTTCTTGGCAATCTCGTTCAGCGTCCGGGTACGCGCCGCCTGCAACGCCGCGATTTCCGCCTGCGTTGCCTTGACGGCCTTCTCCTCGCGTTCAGCGGGCGGAAGCGTCAGCAGGTTATTCAGCGTGGCCACCGACGCGCCGATCCGCTTCTCGTTGTCCTGCGATGTGCGCATCAGCTTGGCGAGTTCGGGGTTGCTGGTGGACGCGCGGGCGGACGACGCCTGCAACGCGCGCTGCACGGATTGCCCGCGCAGCAAATCCGCATAGCTGAAGGTTTCCTCAGCGACGTTCGCCGGCGCGGCCGCCGGATTGAGCGCCAGCGTGCGGAGATAACCTTCGACCACGAACCGGACGCGGCCTTCGCGCGCCGCTGCCGTCGATCCTGCATCGTCGTCGCTGCCGCCGGACGCGGTTTGCAGGACCGGAATGGAGTCCTTGAAGGCTTGCAGCGCCTCTGGTATCCGCCCCTTGCGCGCCAGCGTCACGGCGTAATAACCGCGCGTCACCGCGGTATTGAGGCTCTTGTCGCCGGAGCGCGCTTTTTCCCGCTCATAAGATCGTTGCGCGATTTCAAGCGCGTTGTCGTAGTTGCCCTGTGTGAGCATGATGGAGACGCGGGCAAGGCCCCCGCTGACGCGCTCACGGCGCGACGGCTCCCAGTTCGCCGTCCAGACATCGACCTGATCGTAGAGCTTCGTCGCCTCGTCGTACTTGCGCTCAAGATTCAATATCTGCGCGAGGAAGACATTGGCATTGACCATCTGACCGGAGTCGTCAGCATAACCGAGTCCCTTGTAGATACCGATGACTTCACGCTGAAGCTGCTCGGCCTCCGCGTAGCGGCCCTGCTCCTGAACCACATAGACGAACACCGACAGGATGCCCGCGGTATCGGCATGGAATTTTCCGGATTTGCTGAGACGGCTGAGCAGCGCGCGCCGCACATCCGCCTCGCCTTCACCGACCCGTCCCTGCTTGACCTTGGTGCGGCCCTCGAAGGCCGTGGCCCAGTCCGTGAAACGCTCCATCTCGCCTTCGGCGGGCCTAGTCTCCCATTGCGACATGGTGGCGAGCGCGTTCGTGTAGAAGATCGCGGACTTGCGATAGGCGGCCTCCGCATCGGCATAGCGGCCGCGCGCTTCGGCAACGCGCGCGTTGCCGTCTTCCACGATCGCCTGCCAGCTCATGCCGTAAATCGGGAAGACCGGCCAGCGCTGCGCCTCAGCCAGCAACGAACGATTGCGGGCGGCATAGGATTCGGCAGCATTGATGTCGCCCGACCGGATCTGCCCGATCACCTGCCCCAGATTGAGACCGAAAAGCCGGCCCTTTCCCTTGGGCTGGGTGTTTGCGGCGGCGATCTGTTTCGCGGCCAGGGCGTCAGCACGCTTGTTCTCGCCGGCTTCGCGAAGCCGCCGCATCAGGAACTGCACGTAGCGGGCAAAGACCTTGGCGTCTTCGCTCTTGCCCAGAGCAACAGTCTGCTCGGCATCGGCAAGCGCCTCGGCGTTCCGTCCAAGAAGCGTCCGGGCCTGTCCTCGCTTGTAGTGAAATGCCGCCAGTTCGCTTCCTTTCAGCCCGGCGGGCACCGCGGAGTCAGCCGTCGCGGTCAATTCGGCGATCTTGGCGGGATCCGGCTTCTGCTGGTCGAGAATGGCGGTGATATCCGACACCGTGCGCGGCGGCGCCACGAGGGGCGCGTTGGTCTTCGCCAGGGCCGCGGCGCCCGCGGCAATGTCTTCCTTCTTCGGCGCGGACACCTTCGCTGCGTCGAACAGCGCGGCCTTTGGCCGTGCAGCCATCATCGCATTGCGCACGCACGGCGTGGCAGCGGCCTTCGCGCGCGCCATGCATGCCTCGTGCGGGCCGCCACTCTGCTTGCAGGCCATATACGTCGGCCGCCCGATCGAGTTGCGGCAGCTTTCACGCGCCTGTTCGAGCTCCAGGGCGGAGGCTGGAAGAGTGGCGATGAATGAGCAGAGCGAAACGATAAACGCGGCCACGCCGCTCTTTGCTGCTGTCATCATGGTTTGCTCCCGGACATTATCGTTCCCACCGAAATCCGGCGTGTCCGGTGCGCAATTGGGTGCCGTCCAAAATAAACATCGGAAATAAGACGGGCCAACAGTCCCGGATCAATTGGAAAGAATTAGCGGCCAAGAACGGTAAGCGGTCAAGTACAGGGCGGGGGCGAAACTCAAAAAGCCCGCGCAATCCCCCAAATGGGTGACGCCGCTCATGCAAAAACGGACGCCCGAAGGCGTCCGTTTTAATTGTCACAACCAAGCCGGAACCTTGAGTTACGGCGCCTTCGGCGCTGCTTCCTCGGCGCGCTTGTCGATCACCTTGTCGACCAGGCCGAAGTCCTTCGCCATTTCGGCGGTCAGGAACTTGTCGCGCTCCAGCGCATCCTCGATCGCCTTGTAGGGCTGGCCGGTGTGCTTGACGTAGATTTCGTTCAGCCGCTTCTTCAGGTTCAGGATTTCCTGAGCGTGCAGCATGATGTCGGTGGCCTGGCCCTGGAAACCGCCCGAGGGCTGATGGACCATGATCCGCGAGTTCGGCAGCGAGAACCGCATGTCCTTTTCGCCGGCTGCGAGCAGCAGCGAACCCATCGACGCCGCCTGCCCCGTGCAGAGCGTGGAGACCGGCGGGCGGATGAACTGCATGGTGTCGTAGATCGCCAAACCCGATGTCACCACGCCGCCCGGCGAGTTGATGTACATCGAGATTTCCTTCTTCGGATTCTCGGCTTCCAGGAACAGGAGCTGCGCGACAATCAGCACCGACATGCCGTCCTCAACCGGACCGGTCACGAAAATGATGCGCTCTTTCAGGAGGCGCGAGAAAATGTCGTATGCCCTCTCGCCGCGGTTGGTCTGCTCGACCACCATCGGCACGAGGTTCATGTAGGTTTCAACGGGATCGCGCATTTATCACCTGAAGGTTGGCGGAGGCAGTCGGCCGGGAATGCCTCGTGATGCAGAAAGGTTGGGCACTACAGATATGGGCCGATAGCCCGGCCACAAGAGCGAAATCAGCGCCGGAAACAGCCGAAGTGGCGGCAGTTGAAACTGATTCGGCCCGACCGCAAAGCGGCGCTGGCGCGCCGCCCTGCTCATTCGATGCTTATCGTTAACGCGCGTCCGAACGCTGCGAAGGTCAGGCCGCGGTCTTGTCTTCTTCTTCCTTGAGCAGATCGTCGCGCGTGACCTTCTTTTCGGTCACGGTGGCAAGCTCGAGGATGAAATCGACGACCTTGTCCTCGTAGATCGGCGCGCGAAGCTGGGCCAGCGCGTTCGGATTGCTGCGATAGAAATCCCAGACTTCCTTCTCGCGGCCCGGCGACTGGCGCGCACGGTCGATCAGCGCACGGCTGACTTCATCGTCGGTGACGGTGATCTTGTTCTTCTCGCCGATCTCGGAGAGCACGAGGCCGAGGCGGACGCGGCGATCCGCGATCTTCTGGTACTCTTCCTTCGCCGCTTCCTCGGTGGTGTTCTCGTCGGCAAAGCTCTTGCCGGTCGATTCCATCTCGGCCTTGATCGAGTTCCACATCAGGTTGAACTCTTCCTCGACCAGCGACGGCGGCGGACCGAACTTGTGGGTCTCGTCGAGCTTGTCGAGCAGCGTGCGCTTCACGCGCTGACGCGAGGCGCCGGAAAATTCCTGCACCAGCCGATCGCGCATGGCTTCCTTCAGCTTGTCGAGCGACTCCATGCCGAGGTTCTTGGCGAACTCATCATCGACCTTCGACTCCTGCGGAGCTTCGATCAGGCTCGCGGTGGTCTCGAATTCCGCGTCCTTGCCGGCCAGATTCGCCGCCGTGTAGTTCTTCGGGAACGAGGCCTTCACGTTGCGGGTTTCGCCCGACGCGATGCCGACGAGTTGATCCTCGAACCCCGGAATGAAGGTGTTTGAGCCGATCACAACCTGAATGCCCTCGCCGGTGCCGCCGTCGAACGCCACGCCATCGATCGTGCCCTTGAAGGCAACCGTGACGCGATCGCCCTTCTCGGCCTTCGCGCCCTCGCCCCTGGCTTCATAAGGGCGGCTCTGGTCGGCGATCCGCTTCAGCGCTTCGTCCACGTCGGCGTCAGTGACTTCGGCCACCGGCTTCTCGACATTGAAGGTCTTGAAGTCAGCGAGTTCGATCGCCGGAACAACCTCGATCGCGACCGAATAGGTCAGGTCGGACTTGCCCGCGAGAATGTTCTCGATTTCCTTTTCCTCGGTCGGCATCGTGACCTTGGGCTCGGTCGCGAGACGGAAACCGCGCTCGGTGAAGATACCGGCGTTGGTGTCGCGGATCAGCTGCTCGACGGTCTCGGCGGCGACGGAGCGGCCATAAACCTTCTTGAGGTGAGCGACTGGCACCTTGCCGGGACGGAAACCGTTCAGCCGAACCTTGTCCTTCATATCGACAAGACGGGCATCCACCTTGGCATCGATATCCGTTGCGGGAACGCTGACCTTGAACTCGTGCTTCAATCCCTCGGCGAGGGTTTCAGTAACCTGCATGGCGTCAATCTTCTTCCGGCTTGACCCGGCACGGCCGGGTCGTTGTCAATCTATGGATACAAACCATTCGGCCGCGGAGCCGTTCGGAATGCATCGGTGGTGCGGCGGACACGTTCCCGCGAGGGACGCCTCCTCCAGAATGTCGTGCGCAAACGAAAATCGCGCTTGGTGCGCTCGGAGGGACTCGAACCCCCACATCTTTCGACACTGGAACCTAAACCCAGCGCGTCTACCAGTTCCGCCACGAGCGCGCAGTGGTTGTATGTCCCGGCACAGCCGCGAGCGGCGGGCTTATAACATGGTGTAACCGCTTCGCGAGCCAAAAAAATGGCTTTCGCAACGCGGCCTTAGGGCGCGCTGGGGATGGCCCCCAAGCGCCCACGCGTCCGCTGGACAGGCCGATGAGAAAGTGGTCCGCATGGACCATGAAAAGGACCATGACAAATCAGGTTTTTTCGCCCTCCAGACGGGTTCTGCTGACCGGACTTGGCGGGACCGCCCTTGCCTCCGGGCTGCGGCTGCCTGCACTTGCTCAGGTTCAGACCGGAGCCAACCTGTCCCTGCGGGCCCGGCCCGCGACGGCGGCGCTGGGCGCGGGCCTGCCCAAAAGCCCAATCTGGGCGCTTGAGACAGGCGCGCCGGGTCCCCTGCGGTTCGTCAAGGGCGATCTGGCCGTTACGCTTTCAAATGAACTCCCGGCCCCTATCGTCCTGAGCTTACTTGGAATCGACGGCGCGCAGGCGGCATCCCCGCTGACCGGACAGGCCCCGGTCCCGCCCGGCGGACGGGCAGCGTTCAGCGTGCCCCTGCGGCAATCGGGAACGTATCTGGTCAACGCGCAGCTCTCTGGCGAAGCATCCGCGCAGCCGATGGCCGCCCGCGCACTGATCGTCGAAGGCAACCCGGCGGTCGCTGTCGACCGCGACGAGGTCCTCCTGATCGAGGACTGGCGGGTGAAGGCCGACGGCAACGCCATCGCGCCGGGCCAAAACCCCGATGGCACCACAGCCACCTATACCGTCAACGGACTGACGGCACTCAACATCGCCGCGAAGCTGAACGAACGGCTGCGCCTGCGTTTCATCAACGGCTGTGCGCGTTCGCCCATCGGTCTGCGAATCGAGAACCACGACGTGCGTGTGATGGCGATCGACGGACTGCCTGCCGAACCATTCCTCGCCCGTGACGGGCAACTCGTGCTAGCGCCCGGTTCGCGGATCGATGCGTTCATCGACGCGACGCGCGCGCCGGGCACGATCTCACAGATTGTCCTGCATGACGGCAGCGTGCCCCGGACCATTGCGCGGCTGGTGATGTCGAACGACGCGCCCGTTCGCCCCGCTCCGTTACCACCGGCGGATGCGTTGCCGTCCGGCAATCTGCCCGCGCGGATGAACCTTCAGGGCGCGCTGCGCAGCGATCTCTCGCTCGATCCGAACATGCAGTGGGTGACGCCCGCGAATTTTTCCTCTGCGACGCCACCGGCCTATGCGGTGAAGCGTGAACGCACTGTCGTGATGGCGATCAGCAATCCCACCGCGACACCTGTCGCCTTCCGCCTGCACGGTCATCACTTCCGTCTGCTCGACCGGCTCGACGATGGCTGGAAGCCGTTCTGGCTCGACACCCTGATGCTGGACAAGGGCCAGACCCAGCGCATCGCATTCCTTGCCGAATATCCCGGACGCTTCCTGATGGAAGCCGCCGCGATCAATTGGTCCGCACCGAAGCTGGTGCGCAGCTACGCGGTGGAGTGAGTTCGTCATCCTGAGGTGCGAGCACTTGCTAGCCTCGAAGGATGACATCAGGTACCCTTCACCTCTCCCGTGGGGAGAGGGAGTTCGATCGCGCCAGCATCAAAACCTCGCGTCCAGACTTACGAAGCCAACCCATGCACCAGCAGGGCAATCGTATCCGCGCCTGCGATGCGGTCCTTTGAAATCTCCCGGTAGCCGGGCGACTCCAGAAAAGCCCTCGCCTGCTGCTCGTCGGGGAACGACATCACCACGGCCTTGTCGCGCGGCCATTCACCTTCAAGAACGACAGGCTTCTCGTCGGCGGCCAGCAACCTGCCGCCGGAGTCCTTGAACACGTCGAAGAACCTCGCCTGATACTTGCGGTATCTGTCCTCGTCCGTGAACTTCAACTGAGCGATTACGTAAACTGTCATTTTTGCTTCCATCCGGCTGATGCGATGGTTCAGGACTAGCGCACGCTGTTAAGCCTTGCAGAATGATCGACAGCGTTTGTGCAACGATACCGCTCAATACGCGATGCCGAGTTCGTCGTAGAGATTGCGCAGCACAGCCGGCAGCATCTCCGGAAGATCCTCGGCGATCAGGCCCGGACCAAACTCCTGTCCGGCTTCGCCGTGCATCCACGCGCCGATAGAGGCCGCTTCAAAGGCCGGCACGGCCTGCGCCAGCAGGCCGCCGATGATTCCGGCAAGCACGTCGCCCGATCCCGCCGTCGCGAGCCATGGCGGCGCGTTGGCCGTGATGGTGGCGCGCCCGTCCGGTGCCGCGACAACCGTATCGGCGCCCTTCAGCAGCAGCACGGCGCCCGATTGAACCGCGGCTAGCCGCGCTCGTTCAAGCTTCGACGCATGTGGATGAGAAGATTGTAACCCGCTGAACAGGCGTCCGAACTCTCCGTCATGCGGAGTGAGGACAACCTGTGGATCGCTTTGCTTTTTGATCTCGGCAAAAAGCTGCCCGGGAGCATCGGCGAAGCTGGTCAGCGCATCGGCATCGAGCACAAGGCCACGCTGCGCGGACAGCGCGGCATGTACGATCGCCCGCGTGCGCTCGCCGATGCCCGCCCCCGGTCCGATCACGCAGGCCCTGAGCCGCTTGTCGGCCAGCAGCTCACCGAACTGCTTCGGCGTCTCCGTCTCGCGCACCATCACCGCTGTCAGCGCCGCCGCATTGACCGCCAGCGCATCGCGCGGCGACGCCACCGTGACCAGCCCCGCACCGGCCCGCAGCGCGGCCCGCGCAGCGAGACGCGCCGCACCCGTGGACGCGAGATCGCCCGATGCGACCACCGCGTGCCCGCGCGCATATTTGTGACCATCGGCTTGCGGAAACGGAAACACGTCGGCCCACAGATCCGGGACGTTCTCGAATGTCCTTGGCGCGATCCTGTCGAGCACGTCCGCATCGATGCCGATGTCGGCCACATCGGCCTCGCCGCAGTGGATGCGTCCCGGCAACAGCAGGTGTCCCGGCTTGCGGCGAAAGAACGTGACGGTGACGGACGCTTCCACCGCGATGCCCATCACCTCGCCGGTGTCGCCATTGATGCCGCTCGGCAGATCGACGCTCAGGATCGGAACGCCGCTGGCGTTCATCGCGGCGATCATCGCATGAGGGTCGCCCTTCACCGGACGATTGAGACCGGCGCCGAACAGCGCATCGATAATGAGGTTCGGTTTGCCGATCGCCTGCGGATCGCACGGCAGGACGGCGCCTGTCCATTCTTCGGCGGCGAACGCGGCATCGCCCTTCAGGGAGGCGCGGTCGCAGAGCAGAATGACGGAAACGTCCCGCCCGCGCGCCGCCAGTTCGGCCGCCGCGATGAACCCGTCACCGCCGTTGTTGCCACGGCCCGCGACAACCAGAATGCGGCCCCGTTCCGCCATCGCCTCCGCAACCTGCGCGACCGCCTGCCCGGCGCTGCGCATCAATGCGAAACCGCTGGTGCCGCCCGCGATCGCGGCCTCATCGGCGCTCGCCATTTCGGCGACTGTCAGGATCTCCATATGCCGTTCGCCTGTTCGGTTCGCCTCATCCAGAGGCACTCTGATAGGAGAGAAGTGGAAAGCGTCAGCCTAATTTTTGTGCAATTGCCCAATTAATAGACTTTCGCTCTCACGGCACCCGCCGCACAAAGAGGCAAAATCCCACCTAACAGAATGATCTTGTTGCTCAATTCAACGTCTTAATAAATTGGCACAGACCCTGCTTTTAAGGGGAGACTTTCGGATTGTCTCTCCCACCCGCCCAAGGCAGGTGGGCTGGCTATCGTTTTCCGGGTTATTCACCTGCCCGCGGCGATGATGGACCGGACGAGCCGACGTGACGAGCGCGTCCATCGCGCGATATGGAAGTACAGACAGGCCAGTTGGAAGTGCCGGGGAGACGTTCAGTGAAAAAGATCGAGGCCATCATCAAGCCCTTCAAGCTCGACGAGGTGAAAGAAGCCCTTCAGGAAGTGGGAATTCAGGGCATCACCGTCACCGAGGCCAAGGGCTTCGGCCGGCAGAAGGGGCATGCCGAACTCTACCGCGGTGCCGAATACATCGTGGACTTCCTGCCCAAGGTCAAAATTGAGATTGTGATCGGCGACGATCTTGTCGAGAAAGCCATAGACGCGATCAGGCGCGCCGCGCAGACTGGCCGTATCGGCGACGGTAAGATATTCGTATCCAACGTCGAGGAAGCCATCCGCATCAGAACGGGAGAGTCCGGCCTCGACGCCATTTGAAGCTGATTTCAGGCTAGTGCCCTGAATCCGAAGCCCAGTCCCTCGCCTCGCCGGCAGCCCCCTGCTGGCCGAGGTTCCCGCCGTATCCAGACCATTCCACGACGAACGCCAAAGCAGACATAAGGGGTATCCATGAAGACCGCCAAAGACGTCCTCAAATCGATCAAGGACAACGACGTAAAATACGTCGACCTGCGTTTCACCGACCCGCGCGGCAAATGGCAGCACGTGACCTTCGACGTCTCGATGATCGACGAGGACATCTTCGCCGAGGGCACGATGTTCGACGGCTCCTCGATCGCCGGCTGGAAGGCCATCAACGAGTCCGACATGACGCTGATGCCCGATCCGGCGACCGCGACGATCGATCCGTTCTTCGCCGAGACCACCATGGTCATCACCTGCGACATTCTCGAGCCGTCGACCGGCGAGCCCTACAACCGCGACCCGCGCGGTATCGCCAAGAAGGCCGAGGCCCAGGTCAAGGCGATGGGCGTGGGCGACAGCGTGTTCGTCGGCCCGGAAGCCGAGTTCTTCGTGTTCGACGACGTGCGCTTCCAGACCACGCCGTACAACACCGGCTTCAAGCTGGACTCCTCCGAACTGCCGATCAACTCGGACACCGAGTATGAGGGCGGCAACCTCGGCCACCGCATCCGCACCAAGGCGGGCTACTTCCCGGTGCCGCCGCAGGACTCGGTGCAGGACATGCGCTCCGAAATGCTCGGCTCGATGGCCAAGATGGGCGTCAAGGTCGAGAAGCATCACCACGAGGTCGCGTCCGCCCAGCACGAGCTCGGCATGAAGTTCGACACGCTGACCCACATGGCCGACCAGATGCAGATCTACAAGTACTGCATCCATCAGGTCGCGCACATCTACGGCAAGACCGCCACCTTCATGCCGAAGCCGGTCTATGGCGACAACGGCTCGGGCATGCACGTTCACCAGTCGATCTGGAAGGACGGCAAGCCGGTGTTCGCCGGCAACAAGTACGCCGACCTCTCCGAGACCTGCCTCCACTACATCGGCGGCATCATCAAGCACGCCAAGGCCATCAACGCCTTCACCAACCCGTCGACCAACTCCTACAAGCGTCTGGTCCCGGGCTATGAAGCGCCAGTGCTGCTCGCCTACTCGGCGCGCAACCGTTCGGCCTCCTGCCGCATCCCCTACACGACCTCGCCGAAGGCGAAGCGCGTCGAGGTGCGTTTCCCCGATCCGATGGCCAACCCGTATCTCGCCTTCGCGGCGATGCTGATGGCCGGCCTCGACGGCATCAAGAACAAGATCGATCCGGGCCCGGCGATGGATAAGGATCTGTACGATCTGCCGAAGGAAGAACTGAAGACCATTCCGACGGTGTGCGGCTCGCTCCGCGAGGCGCTCGAAAGCCTCGACAAGGACCGCGCGTTCCTGAAGGCCGGCGGCGTGTTCGACGACGACTTCATCGACAGCTTCATCGAACTGAAGATGACCGAAGTCGCGCGCTTCGAGATGACCCCGCACCCGGTCGAATTCGAAATGTACTACTCGCAGTAAGCTGACCTCAGCTACCGCAAACAGAAAGGCGCTCCAAACGGGGCGCCTTTTTTGTTTTTTGCGTCGCCATCCGAGCTTGGAGCAGGATGGATCACCTTGTGCGATGTCGTCCCCGCGCAGGCGGGGACCCATAACCACTAAATGCAATGATGATAACGAGACGGCTGCTCCAGCCGTTCCCTCAAATCGATGGCTCAGGGAGTATGGGTCCCCGCCTGCGCGGGGACGACGTGGGAAGGCTTCGCGCCTGAAAGCTACGCCTTCCGCTTCACCACCTTCGCGCGCACGTCCGGCGCAGCTTTCTTCGCTGCTTTGGCTGCTACCTTCTTCTTCGCCTTCTTCTCCCGATTAAACTCAATCCCCGCACGCACCAGCTTCTTCAGAGCAGCCGCATCGATCTTGTCACCCTCGAAAAGATCAATCGCGCGCCACACCTTGCCCTCAAGCCCTGCGTTGAAGAGCTTGTCGGGATCGGGAAGACTTGCGCCGTGGGCGAAGGTCAGCTTCACCTTGTCCTTATGCGCGTTGCCGACCGCGATGATGCCGTCGCGCTCCCATACCGGGCTTCCCATCCACTTCCATTCCTCGACGATCTCTTTGTCGGCACTGAGGATGACCTTGCGGACGCTTGAGAGGATTTTACCACGCCAGTCCGTCAGCTTTGCGATCAATTGGTCGATCTTTTCCGATGGAGTCATTTATGTCCCCTCATTGTGGTCCGGTTTCATGTGACCGAAATGTGCGTCATTCCGGGGTGCGCCGAAGGCGCGAACCCGGAATCCAGAAAAGCAGAAAACCGATGTTTCTGGATTCCGGACCTCCGGACCGACTTTCGCAGCTTATCGTTCTCGATATTTTGCCTACTTACGATTACTGGACCAATCTCAGTCGTCTTTCAGCTCTGGGGTCAGCGTCCGGGCCAACTACGTGGCTCTGCCTTCAGTGGCTGGACGCGGACAGGTACGAACGCGGCGAAAGCCGCCGGATCGGGGCGTGAAAGCGTCCGTCCTGTCCCGGAAGCACGCTCCCCTCGCCAAAAATCGCCGCTGATAGAGCGCTGTGAGGCGATGCGCTTCCTCATCGCAAGAAGAAGCGAGACAACACATTTGCGCCTCGCGGCGCTCCATGCCCCTCATTAGGGGCGCGAACGAGGCAGGCCTCGCGCGCGCTGTGAGGGGCGAGACTTAAAAGCTCACCTCGCGCGTGGCGCGAGAGCGAATGCGCGTGGCTGAACGGAAGTGGCTGTTTGAAAACTGAATCTGAATGGAGTGCGTGATGCCCGACATCTCCCTCCCCCTCCGTGGGGAGGGTCGGCCGAGCGAAGCGGAGGCCGGGGTGGGGGTCAATTGCAACGCCTTAGGCTCCCCCACCCGGCACGTTGTTCGCTTTGCTCACAACGCGCCACCCTCCCCACAAGGGGGAGGGATAAGAACCGCTTGCGCGGGGACGACATCGAAAAAAATCGCGAAGCCGGACCCGTAGGCCGGGACGATGCGAAGAGAGAGCGGGTGGAGTTAAAGCACACACGCCCCTACTCCCGCTGGAACGCCTGCGCCGGATTGAAGCCGGCATCCGGCGGCGGCACGGCGACGATCCCCGCCGCATGCAATGCCGCAGCCGCTTTCGCCGGATCGTTCAACCACGGCAATCGTGACTGGATATTCCGCGTTACCGGCTCGCCCAGCGCGCCGCCAAAATCCAGCGGCCAGACTCCCGCCGGTACGATCTGAAGCGACACCCGGCGCAACCCGAACCCTTGTCCAAGCACGTCCGACAGCTTCGCCGGATCGGCCACGCGCGCGGACGCGGGATTCGAGACATCCGCGAACATCACCAGCGTCGGGATCAACTCGCCCGTGACGGCGACGGCCTCGGTCTGCTTTTTGACCTCGCGGAAATCGACCCGTCGTCCGGCGGACGCGAACGCGCGCAGCGGCAGGTAACTCAGACCATCTGTCTCGGCCGGATTTGTCCCATGAAGCAGAAGCGCCGTGAGGTTTCGCCCGTTGCCGAGATCGACGAACACGGCATCGCCCTTGATGCGCGGACCGGCCGGTCCGCTGCCGGAGCCGCCATAGCCGCGATTGGGGTGTACCGAGATCACGCCGGACGCCGACCGGACGCCGCCCGGCGTATCGACGTCAACGGTGAGCCGGTACTTGTGGTCAGGCCGGTAAAGATAGGTCCGCTCGCCGATCACCAGCGCTGCCAGCAGCACCGCCAGGCCGATCCACTTTTTCCAGTTCATGCGGCGTGACCTTTGATTCTGCGCGCAGCCATCTGAATTAGGCGCTGGCCGCTTGGCTGTCACGCCATCTTCTCTTGATCCGGCGCGGCCTTTCGGGAAAGACTGAACCCGCAATAACGGAAGAGGACAGCACGTGTCAGCCCCCATCGAGACCCGAGTGCAGACCCGCGGTGACCTTGCGTGGTCGATCGCAGTGGGGGGCATCGGCGTCGTCGCCTTCACGGCCTTCCTGCTGTTCGCCTGGTACTACGCAGCCACGCTGTTTCTGGTGTTCGCGGGCATCCTGCTCGGGGTTGCCCTTACCGCCGTGACGCATCTTCTGCAAAAGGTCATGGGCGGGCCCCACGCGCTGCGCCTCGCGCTGGTCTGTGTCGTACTCGCGGGCCTCCTGTCCGGCGTGGTGTTTCTCGGTGGTGCGACCATCGCGCGGCAGGCGGCCGTTCTGAGCAACACTCTCAAGTCGCAGCTCGTGACCGTGAAGACGTTCCTTGAACAGCACGGCGTCGACACCAGCTATCTCGAACTCGGCTCTGTCACGGCGACGCCAACGGCTTCCGCCGACAGCGCAACGGCGGCCCCCACACCCCCAGCCGGCCTGCCGAAAAACCTGCCGAGCGCCGGCGCGCTGGCCTCCGGCGGCGGCGCCATCGTCAGCCAGACTTTGAAGCTGTTGTTAGGGACGGTCAGCGCTGTCGGCAATTTCTTCATCGTGCTGTTCTTGGGGTTGTCGTTCGCGGCGCAGCCGGGCGTGTATCGAAAAGGCCTGCTGGCGCTTTCGCCCAAAGGTCATCGCCACAGCGTCACCGCCGTGGTCGACCGCATCAGCGATACGCTGGAGCGGTGGCTGATCGCGCAGATGATCACGATGGCCGCCGTGTTCCTGGTGACATGGATCGGGCTTACGATCATCGGGATCGACAGCTCCTTCATCCTCGGCATTCAGGCCGGATTGCTGGCGTTCATCCCGACGGTCGGCGCGCTGATCGGCGGACTGATCATCGTGCTGGCGAGCCTTGCCTCGGGATGGGTCGCCGCTTTCAGCGCCTTCGTGCTGTTTCTCGGCGTCCACGCTCTGGAAAGCTACATCCTGACGCCGATCATCCAGCGCCAGGCGCTCGACATCCCGCCCGCGACGCTGTTCGCGTTCCAGATCCTGCTCGGTGTCGTGTTCGGGCTGTGGGGACTGGCGCTGGCGCTGCCGCTGATGGCGATCGTGAAAGTCATCATCACCTATCTGCGCGAAGACGGCGACGAACGCCCGCCTGAATTTGTCATTGCCGGCAAGTCTTGAACGGGTAGATCCTGAACGGGGAAACCCTGAAACAGAAAAAGCGCCATCGCTGGCGCTTTTCTTCATCGCGACGAGAGCTTCCTAGAAGCTCATCACCGTGCTGGTGTGCTCGACCTCCGGCGGCGAGGCGAAATGCGGCCCGACCAGCGCGCGCCATTCCTGGAAATCCGAGGATTCGCGGAAGTCGACCGTGTGATTTTCCAATGTTTCCCACTTGATCAGAAGCCGGTAACGCGACGGCTTTTCGATCGAGCGGTGCAGTTCGAAGCTCTTCCAGCCCTTGCAGCGCTTGAATATCTGTTGCGCCATGCCGACGGCCGTCTCGAAGTCCTTCTCGCTTCCCGGCTTGATCTCGATCTGTGCGATTTCGGTGATCATGGTCTCCCGCCCTTTCTGGCGCATGATCCGCCAAAGTGTGAGCGGTTTGGCGAAAAGATCATGCGCTATTCCAATAGTATCAGGGGGCTCTAGCGCAAAAATGCTAGCCGGAAAAGACAAAGGGCGCCTTCGGCGCCCTATTGAAGCCATGTCGTGCGCTATCAGCCTTCAGATGAAAGTCACCAGCGCCCCCAGGAGCGCCAGCGCGCAGCCTCCCAGAACCACCGGCTGCCAGTCGAACACCGATCCATAGCGGCCCTCGGCGCGGCGCGCGGTGATCAGGGCGTTCTCATATTCATCGGACGTCGAAAACATGCAGGCGAAGCCGGCCCGTGCGGAGGCAACGGTCGCTTCGAGTGCGTTGATGTCGGCTTGTGAATCGTGGCTACGTGCGATGGTCATGCCACATGGTACGGCGCGCATGGTAAACAGACGGTTAGCGCGGCGATCCCGTCAGGCGTGAGCTTCCACCGGAGCGCGGTTCGCCCCGGTTTTGTCCGGCTCCGGTGAGCCGCTGCGGATCTGGTTGCGGCGCGCGTTCTCGAGCGACAGCGGCTGTTCCATCGCGGCCTCGACACGATTACGCCCGGAGCGTTTGGCCTGATAGAGCGCTGTATCAGCCGATGCCATCAGCACTTCGAGTTCGGTATTGGCCGGGCCGCCTGCGACACCGATGCTGACCGTGGTTTCCAGCGGCGCATCGTCGACGGCGACACCGGACGCCTCGAAAGCTTCGCGCACCCGCTCCGCGGCGACCAGCGCTTCCTCGATCGAGCATGGCAACAGGGCGGCGAACTCCTCGCCCCCGACGCGGCCGACGAGATCGCTCATGCGCAGCGACGCGACAACAATGTTGGAGAAAACCCTGAGAACGTCATCCCCCGCGGCGTGACCGAAACGGTCGTTGACCGATTTGAAATGGTCGATGTCGAAGATCATCACGGTCACGGGGCGCCCGGCCTTGGCCTCGCGCTCGATCATGCGCGATGTCGCCTCGCTAAAGCCGCGGCGGTTTAGGAGCCCAGTCAGCGGATCGATGGATGCAGCCGTCTTGTGTACACTGACCGTCCGCTCCGACACCAGCATGACGATGATGAACACCGTACCCACGGCATAAATCACAAGCTCGGCGGCGAAGGCCGCGACCCAGACCTGGGCCATGATCGCGACATCGGCTGACCGGTACAGATCGCCGAGAAGGATGGGCAGCATCAGCACAACGCCATGCATCAGCGGCACAAGGATCGCGGGCCAGCGCGCACGCAGACTCTTGCGCCGCTCGCGCCAAAGCTCGCCGGCGGTCAGCGCCGCATAGATAGCGACGATAGCCGCGCCGATGATCATCCGCAGTTCGGGATTGATCGGAACGAGCGCGACGACCGCAGCGACCCAGAGCGCAGGTCCGGCGATCACCCCGATCCAGCTCGCTGGGCGGCCATGGAACGCGCGCGCCGCATCCCAGACCAGCCCGCAGGCGACAAAGCCGACGGCGTTAACAGCGAGCGATAGCTCCCAGCCGAGTTCGGATCCGCCCACCGTCCACAGCGCGACCGATGCCGCGCCAAGGATGTAGGCCGCGCCCCACCAGCCCAGCGCCGCGATCTTCTCCTGACGCCAGAAGAACAGCAGCATCGCGCCGAGCAACGCGGCTGCCAGCGTCGCGACGAGATAGAGCGTCGAAATATCGAGAGACAAATGTGTACCAGCCGGCATGTTCTATGCAGCGCTTAAAAATTCGATGGAGCTGGAATAGCTCCCTCAGCCACATCAACGCTAACAGCGGTGTCTTGGCACTCCGTTTGCGGCGGTCACAAAATTTTCGGGAAAAATCGCTGCAATTCGGCTGCATCTGGAACAGAAAAAGGCGCCCGAAGGCGCCTTTTGAATCTTGTAGATCCCGCGAACTGCGGAAAATTTGAACGAAACGATTAGCGCTTCGAGAACTGGCAGCGAAGCGCGCCTTAGCGCTTCGAGAACTGGAAGGACCGGCGGGCTTTCGCCTTGCCGTACTTCTTACGCTCAACGACACGCGAGTCGCGGGTCAGGAATCCGCCCTTCTTGAGGACGCTGCGCAGATCCGGCTCGAAGTGGGTCAACGCCTTCGAGATGCCGTGACGCACGGCGCCCGCCTGGCCCGACAGACCACCACCGGCGACGGTGCAGACCACGTCGTACTGGCCCTGACGGGCAGCGGCGACGATCGGCTGCTGGATCATCATGCGCAGCACCGGGCGGGCGAAATAAACCTCGACCTCGCGGGTGTTAACGACGATCTTGCCGGAGCCTGGCTTGATCCAGACGCGGGCAACGGCGTCCTTGCGCTTGCCGGTGGCATAGGCGCGGCCTTGCTTGTCGACCTTCTTCTCGTACTTCGGAGCTTCTGGCGCCGCCGTCTTCAGCGCCGACAGCTGATCGAGGGACTGCATGGTATCGGACATTATGCGGCCCTCGTGTTCTTGCGGTTCAACGATGCGATATCCACGACCTCAGGCTGCTGTGCTTCGTGGGGATGTTCTGCGCCGGCATAAACGCGGAGGTTGCCGAGTTGCACACGGCCCAGCGGACCGCGCGGGATCATGCGCTCGATGGCCTTCTCAACAACGCGCTCAGGGAAGCGACCCTCGAGGATCGACTTCGCGGTGCGCTCCTTGATGCCGCCGATGAAACCGGTGTGGTTGTAATAGACCTTGTTGTCACGCTTGCGTCCGGTGAGGACGACGTGAGCCGCGTTGATGATGATGACGTTGTCACCGCAATCGACGTGGGGGGTATAAGTCGGGAGGTGCTTGCCGCGCAGGCGCATGGCAACCAAAGTCGCGAGGCGACCAACGACCAGACCCTTGGCGTCGATCAGCACCCACTTCTTGTTGACCTCGGCTGGCTTTGCCGAAAACGTCTTCATGTGAGTTGTCCGTGAAATGGAACGTCCGGCGCAATCGCCGGACTGGGCGCGGTTCTAGATAACCAGCCCGCTCCGGTCAATGCCATTCTGACGAAAATAGTTCATTTAAATCAGCGTATTACAAATATGGTATTTTATTACCTGTAAAATCACTGAATGTTCGGAATAGAGTATGTCGAGGTGACATGAGCGATCGGATCGGGTGAAGTCCCTGATAACAGGCTCACTTCTCCGACGGCGAGGCGCTTTCCGAGTTTCATGAGCTTCGCGGCAGCCAGCACATCCTGACCGGGCTGGCCCTTGCGCAGAAAATTGATGTTGAGGCTGGTTGTCACGGCCAGCCCGACGGGGCCGATGGCGGAAAGCAGCACCACGTACATGGCGAAATCCGCCAGCGCCATCAGCGTAGGACCCGACACCGTACCGCCGGGGCGTAGCATCCGCTCGCTATAAGGCTGCCGCAGCAGGCTCGTTGCACCGTCGGCGCTCTCGATCAGGATTTCACCGCTGGCAAAGGCCTGCGGAAACTCCCTGTGGAGAAACGCTTCGAGTTCTGCCACCGTCATCTTCGCCTTGCTCATGGAACGTATGTCCTGCCCTGCTCTCGTATGTGACGGTTTTGTATCTTAGGGTGAGCACGATGGCGAGCCTGACGGAACCCAAAAGCGAACCCGGAATCTGAGCCTAAAGACTATGACCGCGCAAACATCACGTGCTCCATTGCAGCCCCCCTCGCCGCTTCTGCGCGAGACCATCGGCAGCATCGCCGTGCTCACGCTCGATTCACCCAAAACGCGCAACGCCTTGTCGGAAGCGATGATCGCCGCGCTCCACGACGCGATCGATTCCATTCGCGATGACAAAAACGTCCGCGCCGTCGTCATCGCCGCGCAGGGACCGGCCTATTCGTCCGGTCATGACCTCAAGGAACTCACCGCACGCCGCAGCGACGCGGACAAAGGCAAAGCCTATTTTTCGCAGATGATGAAATCATGCAGCGACATGATGCAGGCCATCGTTCGTCTGCCCAAGCCTGTGATTGCAGCCGTGCAAGGCGTCGCGACGGCGGCGGGCTGCCAGCTGGTGGCCACCTGCGATCTGGCGGTCGCGTCCGAACAGGCCACGTTCGGCACACCCGGCATCGATATCGGGCTGTTCTGCTCGACGCCGATGGTTGCCCTGTCACGCAATGTGCCGCGCAAACACGCCATGCACATGCTGCTCACTGGAGAGCATGTCTCCGCGCGGCGCGCGTATGAGCTTGGGCTGGTCAACAGCGTGGTCCCGGCAGGAACGGAACGCGATGCCGCGATCGATCTCGCGAAGAAGATTGCGCTGAAATCAACGTATACGTTGAAGGTGGGCAAGGAAGCGTTTTACCGGCAGGCCGAAATGAATCTCGCGGACGCCTATACGTATGCGGCGCAGGTGATGGCCGAGAACATGATGGCGCGCGACGCGCAGGAAGGCATCGGCGCCTTCATCGAAAAGCGCGATCCGAAGTGGGAAGACCGCTGACGCCGTCGATCAGAAAAGTGAATCTTATCCGAATGAACCACGACGCTTACGACGATAATTATATCCGCGCCATTCTCACGAGCGTGAAATCGATTGCGATGGTCGGCGCATCGCCGGTCAATGTGCGGCCGAGCTATTTCGCCTTCAAATATCTCGTCGAGCGCGGCTACGACATGATCCCGATCAATCCGGGTCAGGTCGGCAAGAGCCTTATCGGAAAGCCATTCGTCGGATCGCTGAAAGACATCGGCCGCCCCGTCGACATGGTCGACATCTTCCGTAATTCGGATGCCGCCGCGGCGGTTGTCGATGATGCGCTGGCGCTGCCGGTGCTGCCGAAAGTGATCTGGATGCAGCTCGGCGTCCGCAACGACGCAGCCGCTGCGAAGGCGGAAGCTGCCGGCATCAAGGTGGTGATGAACCGCTGTCCGAAAATCGAATACGCCCGGCTGACATCGGAAATCCAGTGGCTCGGCGTGAACTCGCGCACCATCAGCTCGAAGCGCGCTCCTATTCCAACCAGCAACATGCGGCTGTCATTGAATCGCAGCAGCATGAGCGGGGGCGCAACCGCGGCCGCCGACCGCGCCGCCAAGGACAAGAACGACCTGCCCTAAATCCGGCGCGCCGCAGAACGATCATTTCGGTGCGGCTGTGAAAATCGTCAGGTTCATTGCCAGTTATCGCCGATTGCCGCGAACGGCTTGACGCCGAACGCATCCACCCGCAGCATAATCTTCTCCAAGCCCGATCGCGGCGCTCAGAAGGACACCTCATGACGGAAAGATTGCCGGGCTTCTCCACGCTCTCCATTCACGCAGGCGCGCAGCCAGACCCCACTACGGGCGCGCGCGCGACGCCGATCTACCAGACCACATCGTTCGTGTTCAACGACGCGGACCACGCCGCCTCGCTGTTCGGCTTACAGGCGTTCGGAAACATCTATACCCGCATCGGCAATCCGACCAACGCGGTGCTCGAAGAGCGCGTCGCCGCGCTTGAAGGAGGCACGGCGGCGGTTGCGGTTGCATCGGGGCATGCCGCGCAGGTGGTCGTATTCCAGACCCTGCTGCAACCGGGCGACGAGTTCATCGCGGGCCGCAGGCTTTATGGTGGTTCGATCAACCAGTTCAGCCACGCGTTCAAAAGCTTCGGCTGGAACGTGGTCTGGGCCGATACTGACGATGTTTCGACATTCGAGAAGGCACTGACACCCAAGACTAAGGCGATCTTCATCGAGTCGATCGCCAATCCCGGCGGCACCATCACCGATATCGAGGCCATTGCCGCCATTGCACGTAAGGCGGGCGTACCGCTGATCGTCGACAACACGCTGGCGTCGCCCTACCTCATCAAGCCGATCGACCATGGCGCAGACATTGTCGTTCATTCGTTGACGAAATTCCTCGGCGGCCACGGCAATTCCATCGGCGGCATCATCGTCGATGCCGGCACCTTCGACTGGTCCCGCGACGGCCGTTATCCGGTCCTCAGTGAACCGCGTCCCGAATATCACGGCATCAAACTGCAGGAGACCTTCGGCAACTTCGCTTTTGCGATAGCCGCGCGCGTCCTTGGCCTGCGCGATCTCGGGCCCGCGCTATCGCCGTTCAACGCCTTTCTCATTTTGACCGGGATCGAGACGCTGGGCCTTCGCGTGCAAAGGCACTCGGACAACGCAAAGGCTGTCGCGGAGTGGCTCTCCACACATCCTGCCGTCGCATGGGTGAACTACGCCGGGCTGCCCGGCGACCGTTATCACAACCTCGCGCGCAAATATTCGCCGAAGGGTGCGGGCGCTGTGTTCACGTTCGGCCTGAAAGGCGGCTACGACGCGGGCATCAGTCTTGTGTCGAACGTCAAGCTTTTCTCGCATCTGGCAAATGTCGGCGACACGCGGTCGCTGATCATCCACCCGGCTTCGACCACCCACAGCCAGCTCAGCGATGCGCAAAAGGCGCAGGCAGGCGCCGGCGTCGATGTCGTGCGGCTTTCGGTCGGGCTTGAAGACAAGGAAGATCTGATCGCCGATCTCGATCAGGCATTGAAGGCGTAGACGACATTAAACCCCGCCTCTGAATGCAAGAACGCGGCGCCGGGGCATGGCGCCGCGTTTTTCAATATGCAGAGAGCAAAAAGTGCTTTCAGAAATTCAGGTCTTTACGGTCCCCGCCGCTGCCCTTGCCTTGTCTTCACGGCTCAGGCGGGCGTTGCGCTGGACGATTGAAAATGTCGCGAGGGCGAACAGTATGACAAGAAGCTGGGCCGACACTGCTTCGAGCGTTGCATTGAACCCGAGGGACTGGAGCCAGCCAAAGCTCTTCAATTCGGTGACGGACAACAGGCTCTGTTCCTGGAATTCCTGAATCGCCTCGCCGATGAACTTGATGCCCATCGCGAACAGGAACGCCGACGTGATGATGAACAGCGGACGCAGCGGGATCTTCCGGGCGATCAAATTAATGAAGTAGAACAACACAACGAGACCAGCGGTCGCGGCAGCAAGGCCGGCGAACAGTCCCAGGCTCCAGCCGCCCTCTGTCACGGCGAGCGCGTTGATGAAAAGCACGGTTTCGGCGCCTTCGCGGAACACCGCAAAGAACGCAAGCGCGCCGACGGCCCAGGCTGTCTCCTGCGCAAGCGCATTATCCGCCTTGTGGGCAAGATAATCCTGCCAGCCGCGCGGGTCCTGCTTCACCATCAGCCAGCCGCTGACGTAGAGCATCAGCGCGGCGGCGAAAAGGATCACGACCGCTTCGAAGATGTCGTTATGCTCGCCCGAATTGAGGACCGCGAACAGCCACGCCGCGATGATGCTGCAACCGACCGCGGCAAGCGCACCGGCATAGAGCGCCGTAACGCGGTGACCGCCTCCGACCTTCCGGAGGTAACCGGCAAGCGCCGCGATCACAAGCATGGCCTCAAGGCCCTCACGCAACAGAATGACGGCTGCCTGGACGAATGCGTTGGACATGGAAGGCCTTGTAACAAAATCCGCGTTTTGGGGATTTCGTTCTATCGCGGGGCAAATCGAAGTTAAAGCAGATCCGGGCCGCACCAAATCGTGACCCAGGCCTGAAATGCAAGAAATGCCTGAGAGGCAGCGACTTTTAGTATTCCCGCCACTTTAGAATAGTTCGATTTCAACCACCCTTGCCCACCACAAGGCGAAGCTTGGCTGATGTTCTGTCCGGCAGCGTTCGGCCCAGCCGCTCGACATGAAACAGCAGCATCGTGAGAATGACGATAGCCACGGCCTGATGGGCCAGTCCGAGATCAATCGGCACCTGATTGAGCAGCGTCAGGATGCCGATGGCCACCTGAACGACCATCGCCGCCACGATCCAGAGCGCGCCGGACACGACAGCGGGGCTTGTCCGGGAGCGGAGCGCGTCGATCGCATGAACAATGGCAACGGCCACAAGCGTATACGCGATCATGCGATGGCTGAACTGAACGGTCAGCGTGTTGTCGAAGAAATTTCGCCACCATGGCTGCTCGAAGAACAGCCGCGCGGACGACGGAATGAATGCGCCGTCGATCAGCGGCCAGGTGTTGAACACCCGGCCAGCGCGCAGTCCTGCAACCAGCGCGCCGAAGTAGAGTTGCAGAAACACCAGTGCCAGCAGAATTCTGCCCACGACCTTGACACGCAGCGGGGCAATCGACGGCACGCCGCCTTGCATATGACGCCGCAGGAGCCAGACGATTGCCGAGAAAATGAAAAGCGCCAGCATGAAATGGATGGCGAGCCTGTACTGCGAGACCGAGACCCGTTCGGTGAGGCCGGAACTCACCATCCACCACCCGACTGCGCCCTGCAAACCGCCGAGCACGAAGATGATCCACAATCTGCGCTTAAGGCCGGGCGACAGAAATCCGCGCCACAGGAACCAGAGAAACGGCAGCAAGAACACCGCGCCGATCAGCCGCCCCAGCAACCGATGTCCCCACTCCCACCAGAAGATGGTCTTGAATTCGGACAGGCTCATGCCGCGATTCATTTCGCGATATTGTGGAATGGTCTTGTAGGCCTCGAATTGCCGGCTCCATTCGGCATCGGTCAGCGGCGGAATCGTGCCGGTGACCGGCTTCCACTCGACGATGGAGAGGCCGGATTCCGTCAGCCGCGTCGCGCCGCCAACCATCAGCGTGCAGACCACCAAGGCGGCCACGACGATGAGCCATGCGCGGACGCCGCGCATGGCGGAGGTCCCTGCCTGTCGAACATTTGGAATTGCAGCGGTCATGACCCGAAATGCAGCCTTGAATGAATTCGCGCGGTCCTTATAGTCGCCGCACTTTTCCACGCAAGGCGCGTGTTTGCAGCCACCAGCACAATTCTGTCATGACAATTCGCACGCGAAAACTGATCGGAACCTTCGGCCTTTTAGGGCTCGTTATTGTCTGGTCGCTTGCAGGTATGGCGATTGCGCAGACTCCCTGGCTTGCAGCGTCGAAGCTAGCGCAGGCGATCTTCTATGTGGTGGCCGGTCTCGGCTGGGTCCTGCCGGCGATGCCGCTGATCGCATGGATGTCGCGGCCCGATCCTCAGCCGTAGTTGGTTGCCGGTTCCGGCGCACGCACCTTCGCCTTCCGTATGGTGATACCCGAAAGAACGACGCGCAGCGCGCGGAGTGAATTCCGCCGTCCATCCCATGCGATCCGAGGCAACGCCATCAGGTCCGACTGACCATCGGACCGGACAACACCGGGGCCGGCGGACACCGCCGTTGTAAACCCGGCCTCCCGTGCCAGCATTATCTCCCGGGAGCCGAAACAGTCCGGTCCACCGAACGGATAGGCAAAATGCCGGCACGGACCGCCCAGCGCGGTCTCCAGCACCGTCCGCCCCATGGACATTTCCCGCGAGGCGTTCGTGCCTTTTGTGCGTGCCAGGTTCGGATAACTGACGGTAGAGCTTCCAATCGTCGCCTGCGGATCGCGCGCCAGTTTGGCGAGATCTTGCCAGCTCATCGTGATGTCACGCGAGACAGACTTGATATCGACACCGTAACGGCCGCACAGATCGCCAATCGCGATCGCAAGGTCGTCCGGCGATAGTGTCATCATCCACGCATGCAAGGCATCGTAGAGCTGATACTTGTCCGCAAGACTGGCGGCGGAGAAATGCCTTTCAGTGCGGTTCATCACGAGACCGATCCGCGCATGGCGCGCAATCACCTGTTCAAGCGCGAGCCACCACGCCTTGCCGATGCCATCGACAAAGCCGGTCGGAACGTACAGGGCGAACGGTACGCGATGGCGCGACAACACCGGATAGGCATACGTCATGAAATCGCGATGCCCGCCGTCGAACGTCAGGCAGACAAAGCGGCGTGCGAGGGCTGGCTGTTGCGCACGTTCAGCCACCTCGCCGATGGAGAGAAAATCAAAGTCCCACCGCTTCAGGGCGGAGATCGCCCTATCGAGGAATTCGGGGGTGATGTCATGCGATCGCAGCGGCTGGAACGGATCGTCGCGCCGTGGCCGAACATGTTCGAATTTGAGGATGGCTCCCGAGCCGCCGGTTCGCCGTTCCAGGATATGCGCCATGCCGCTGAAATAGCCGAGCTCCAGCCCCACATCCGCCAGCATGCCCCTCCGAAACCGCACTTAGCCACCCCTCCCGCGCGCCAGCGCCCGCCGCGCCCCCATACTCATTACTCTTTGTTGACATTTCTTTGAATAAGGTCGGCCACGCCGCAATCTCAAAATGCCCAGGAATTCAGGTCCTCCAATGGCCATGGCCGCAGCACTTCACGGCTCCGACACAAGCTCACAGACGAAATCGGTTTCCAACCGCATTGCGCGTGTGGATGTCGTCCGCGATATGGCGAAGTCCGAGCCTCACTGGCGGGCCTTCGAGGGTCCCGATTACCTCTCCACTCCCTATCAGCGTTTCGAACTGCTCGACGCATGGCAACAGAACATTGGCAAACATGAAGGCGCTATGCCCTTCATCGTTGTCGCCAGCGACGCGGATAATCAGCCGCTGCTGTTGCTGCCGCTCGTGGTCTGCCGCGAGAACGGCGCAAAGGTCGCACGCTTCATGGGCGGCAAACACCCGACCTTCAACATGGCGCTATGGCGCCGCGATTTCGCGGAAACCGTGACCCGGACCGAACTCGATGCGCTCGTTTCTGCGATCCGTTGTCAAACCGATGGCGTCGATGTCCTCGCCTTCGCGCAGCAGCCGCAGCGCTGGCAAAACATCGTCAATCCGCTGGCGCTGCTTGCCGGACAGCCTTCGACCAATGCCTGCCCCATGATGACGATGACTCCGGGTTGCAAACCGGAAGACCGCGTCAGCACGTCGACGCGGCGGCGTTTGCGCAACAAGGAGCGCAAGCTGCAAAGCCTTCCCGGATATCGTTATTCGGTCGCGGCGACCGACGCCGATATCAACCGTATCCTGGATGCGTTCTTCATCATCAAGCCGCAGCGCATGGCGCTTTCGAAGTTGCCGGACATCTTTTCCGACGAAGCGACCAAGGCCTTTGTCCGGAGTGCCTGTCTGGCAAGACTGCCGAACGGCGACCGCGCCATCGAGCTTCACGCCATCGAGTGCGACAGTGAACTGATCTCGGTTTTTTCCTGCGTTGCTGACGGCGAACGCTTCTCCACCATGTTCAACACCTACACGATTTCGGACAATGCACGTTACAGCCCGGGCCTGATCCTGCTGCGTTACATGATCGATCATTTCGGCGATCGCGGCTACCGCTCGGTGGATTTCGGCGTGGGTTCGGACGAGTACAAGCTGACCTTCTGCAAGGAAGATGAGCCTCTGCTTGATGCGTTTATTCCCTTGACCGCGCGGGGCAAATTCGCCGCGCTGGGCATGTCGTCGCTGACTCACGCCAAGCGGCTGGTCAAACAGAACCCGGCGCTGATGCACATGGCGCAACTGCTGCGAAACGCCATCTCGCGCTAATCAATATATTCGGAACGGCTCAGGCTGCCGCGACCCGCTCACCCGGCGCGCCGAGATCCATTGACCTCGGCGGCGTGGTCAGAATGGTCACGCCGATAAATCCCGATTCAAGAAGCTGGCTCTTCATCATGTCGCGGGCAGTCGCAGTGATCGCAGGATCGGGGATAATTACCGCATGCGCCTGCGCGGCGATGACGTTCGCCGGCAGGTCCGACGCGGTTCCCGCATCGAGCACGACGTAGTCATAGGCCCGCGACAGCGCATCGATCGCGAGATTGATCCGCGGCAGTTGCAGCAACTGGCGCTGGGCGATCTCCCGCCCTGCACCCACGATATGAACGCCGGACAGACGATCCTTCGTGATGATCTCGCTGAATGAAGCTGAACCCTGCATCAGCTCCGTCAATCCCGGTGATGCAGGATCATTCGACACGGCCGCCAGTGTCGGCGATGCCATCGCAAGATCGACAAGGACGACTTTGGAAGCCCGCGACAGCAGCCGGGCAAGCGTGAGCGCGACCAGCGTTACACTTTCATCCTGACGGGCGCCAATAATGGTAATCTTGCGAGCCGCGCCACCGCGCAGCATTGCCGCGAGCCGTTCGACTTCCACGATACCGGCAGGCATCTGCGGAGGCGAGTCGCGTTGAGGCGCTACAGGGGCACGCACCGCAACGCTCTGGCGCGGCGCGGTCATACGCAGCAACTCACCGGTTGCAATGTACCCCGCACTCAGCATCAGCATCGCCAGGGTCGCGATCAGCACCGTTGGCAGCTTCTTCGGAAACGCCGGCGTGTTCGAGACGATCGCCCGGGAAATGATCCTGCCATCCGCCGGAGCCGTATCGATGTTCTCACGGGTCGTCGCCTCGCGATACTTGGCGAGATAGGATTCCAGCAGGTCGCGCTGCGCCTTGGCTTCGCGCTCAAGCGCGCGCAATTGGACGTCCTGGCCATTGGTGGATGACGCCTGACGCTTCAATTGATCGAGACTGCCGTTGAGCCCGTCAGCACGGGCTCTCGCGATACGGGCGTCGTTTTCAAGCGAGCGGGATATCTTGCTCGCCTCCTCGCGGATCTGCCGATCGATATCCAGGATCTGCGCCTTCAATTCCTTGATACGCGGATGACCGCCGAGCAGTGTGGAGGATTGCTCCGCAAGCTGGGCACGAAGCGTCACGCGCTGTTCGGACAGGCGGCGAACCAGCTCGGAATTGAGAACCTCCGATGCCTCGATCGGCTTGCCGCTCTGAAGCATCTCGCGGATCAGCCGCGATTTTGATTCCGCATCGGACTTCAGCGCCCGCGCATTGTTGAGCTGCGTATTCAATTCGCCAAGCTGCTGGTTGGACAGCGTGGTATTGTTCGTGCCGACGAAGAGATTGGACTTCGAGCGAAACTCCTCGACCCGAGCCTCGGCGTCCGCGACCTTCTTGCGCAGGCTCTCGATCTCGACAAGCAGCCATTGCGAGGCGGACTTCGCCTGACTTTGTCTCGCCGCCTGCTGAAGCACCAGATAACCATCGGCGATCGAGTTGGTGACACGCGCCGCCAGTTCAGGATTCTGCGACTGGAATTCGATCACCATCACGCGCGATTTGTCGACCGCATAGGCCGTCAATCGCTCATAATAAGCTTCAAGGACCCGCTCCTCCGGGGTCATCTTGAAAGGATCGCGGACGATGCCGAACAGAGCAAGCAGTGTTCGCAGCGGCGACACGCCGCGCAGAACCGGATCGAACTCGGGCAACTCGGAGAGTTTGTTGGCTTTGATGACGTCGCGAGCAAGCTCGCGCGACAGCAGCAGCTGGACCTGACTTGTCACCGCTTCCGCGTCGAGACTACCCCGTTCCTCGGCGCGATCACCATTCGGGCGTAGAAAGACGTTCTCCCGGCCATCGATCAGGATGCGGGCTTCGGATTTATATCGCGGCGTGATGATATTGACGACGAGAAGCGACAGCACGAATGCAAGCGCCGTCGGTCCAATGACCCACATCCGCTTGCGAACCAGCGTGTCCCAGATCGCGCGAAGGTCGACGTCGCCAATCTCGGGAGATGCCGTATGTGCGGCTGGAGCGCGGGCCGCGATCACCGGAGTGGCCTCAGCCTTGGCCCGGAACGGCACCTTATCCATCCAGTCACGCCAGAACGAAAAACGCATCGAACACTCTCCACCCGGGACGCTACTGCACTGGCGCGAATCCAGATCTCCTGTGGGCCGATTACAGTCTATTAAGGTTGCTGCCGGGTTAATCGGAGGGGCGCTCACCCTGCCCTGCGGCAGGCTCCGCCGGTTCAGGTCATATTTTATTAACCATGAAAGTCCTTAATCAGACTCGATACTTATTTGGATTCTCCCATGCAGCGCAGCCGCGCGCGTCTCACCTGCCTCATCCTCGCGCTCGTGGTGTCGGGCTGCATGCGGACAGCTGCGCCCGTGGCTGTCATCGACAACGGCAGCCTCGACGCAATTGCCTACGGCCCGGTTCAGCCCGTACACGCCGTCAGCGTCGCGACAACGCCGGTCTCTTCCGCTGACGGCGCCCACGACGAGCCCTATCGCCTGAATGCCGGCGACAGGCTGCGCATTGTCGTCTACGGCCAGGAAGGCCTCACCAACACCTACATGGTGGATGCGAGCGGCTCGATCACCATGCCGCTGATCGGCGCGGTGCGTGCGCGAGGCCTGACGCCGGCGGGATTGGCCGCGGTCGTCACCTCCCGGCTGAAGAACGGCTATCTTCGAGAGCCCTATGTTGCGGCGGAGGTCGAAACCTACCGGCCCTTCTTCATCCTCGGCGAGGTAACCGCCCCCGGCCAATATCCCTATGTACCGAACATGACGGCGGAGAGCGCCGTCGCCATTGCCGGCGGCTTCACCCCTCGCGCGCAGCGAAGCAGCATCAAATTAACCCGAATGGGCGAAGCTGGCGCCGTTCAGGCTGTCGTACCGCCTGGTACGCTTCTGAAACCCGGGGACACCGTCGTGGTCGCCGAACGCTGGTTCTGACGATGCCCGAGACTTCGACTTCTCCGCTGCGAATTCTGCACGCTGTTCGCGCGCCGGTCGGCGGGATTTTCCGTCACATTCTCGATCTTGCAGTTGGACAGGCCGAGCGCGGACATGAGGTCGGTATTCTCGCCGACAGCCTGACCGGCGGTGAGCGCGCCGAAACTGCGCTCAAGGAGATCGCCCCCAAGCTCAAGCTCGGGGTTTACCGCCTCGCGATTCGCCGGGAACCGCATCCCATCGATAGCGTGACGGCCCTGCATTTCCTGCGCCTCGCGCGGTCACTGAAGCCGGATGTTCTGCACGGACACGGCGCGAAGGCCGGCGCCTTCGTTCGCCTGAAAGGCAAATCGAACAAGTCTATCCGGGTCTACACCCCGCATGGCGGGTCCCTGCACTATCCACCGGGGACGCTGAAGGGCGGCGCGTATGCGCGAATGGAACGCGCTTTCATGAATCGCACCGACCTGTTCCTGTTTGAAAGCGCCTTCGCGCGCGACACCTATCTGCGCGTCGTCGGCAAGCCCACTGGTCTGGTTCGCTGCGTTTTCAACGGCGTCACCGCATCCGAATTCGACCCGGTGCCCACGGCGGAAGACGCGACCGACCTTGTTTACGTCGGTGAGTTTCGGGAAATCAAAGGCGCGGACCTGTTGATCGAGGCCGTGGCACGGCTGCGGGCCGACGGCAAACCTATCACGCTGACGCTTGCGGGCGACGGCGAAGAAACCGAGGCCCTGAAAGCGATGGTCAGCCGCTTGAACCTCGGTGATGCTGTGCGATTCATCGGCCATGTGAGAGCGCGGTTTGGCTTCTCGAAAGGCAAACTGCTCGTGGTCCCTTCCCGCGGCGACTCGATGCCATACGTCGTTATCGAAGCCGCCGCCGCCGGTATCCCGATGGTCGCGGCCAGCGTCGGCGGCATTCCGGAAATTCTGGGTCCGCATACCAGCGGACTTTTTGTCGCAAACAGCATCGGCGCGATGGCAGACGCAATCGAAATGGCGCTTGGCGACATGGATGCAACCCGCGAGCGCGCCAGGAGCCTCCGCGAGCGCATCTTTGTCCATTTCTCCCAGAAAGCGATGGTCGATGGCGTCATCAGCGGCTATCGCGACGCGTTCAACGCTCGTTAACCTACCTTTATCGACGATAACCAATTCTTCCGATTTGTTGTCTAGGCATGGGGCTGGGAACCCTTGGTTCCCCTTGGCCTGTCGCCACATGACGGTACAGCAACGGAAATTTTGGCCGTGGAACCGATCGACGTCCGAACGATGATGAACGCCGCCGCGGCGGGATCAGCCACCATGAGCGCCGTTGACGGCCCGCCGAGGCTTGAACGCCGCAAGCGCCTGTCTCCTGCGGCACTCGCAGTAGCAAACGAGAAAGTCCGCAAGGCTTACTCGACAGTCGTTATCAGCGGCGTTGTCCGCATCGTGGATTTCCTGCTCCTGACCGTGGTCGGGCTTGCGCTGTATCTTGGGTATGTGCTGCCCGGCACCAGCGGTTTCTCCTGGCAATATGCCGCGGCCATTGTCGGCGTGGCTGCCTGCGCGGTCGTCAGTTTTCAGGCCGCTGAAATCTACGACGTGCAGATTTTCCGCGGCCAGCTTCGTCAGATGACGCGCATGGCGTCGTCCTGGGCTTTCGTCTTTCTGCTGTTCATCGGCGCATCGTTCTTCGCAAAACTGGGAGATACGATCTCCCGTGTCTGGCTTTCGGCATTTTTCTTCGTCGGACTGGCTGCGCTGTTTGCGGACCGGATTGTTTTGCGCTCGATGGTCCGCCGCTGGGCGCGCGAAGGCCGCCTCGACCGCCGGACTATCATCGTTGGCTCAGATCAGAACGGCGAGAACCTGATCCGGGCGCTCAACGCGCAGGACGATTCCGATATTCAGATCCTCGGCGTGTTCGACGACCGCAACGATTCCCGCGCGCTGGACACATGCGCCGGTCAGCCGAAGCTTGGAAAGATCGACGACATCGTTGAATTTGCCCGCCGCACCCGGATCGATCTCGTGCTGTTTGCCCTGCCGATTTCAGCGGAGACGCGCATTCTCGACATGCTGAAAAAGCTGTGGGTGCTGCCCGTCGACATCCGCCTGTCGGCGCACACCAACAAGCTGCGCTTCCGTCCCCGCTCCTATTCGTACCTCGGCGAGGTTCCGACCCTCGACGTGTTCGAGCAGCCGATCACCGACTGGGACATGGTACTGAAGTCGGTGTTCGACCGCGTCGTCGGCGCGATCATTCTCATTCTGCTTGCGCCGGTGATGGCAATCGTCGCACTCGCCATCAAGCTCGACAGCCCCGGTCCCGTGCTGTTCCTGCAAAAGCGATATGGCTTCAACAACGAGCGCATCGACGTATTCAAGTTCCGCTCGCTGTTTCACGACCAGGCCGATCCGCTGGCATCGAAGGTCGTCACCAAGGGCGACAAGCGTGTCACCCGCGTCGGCCGCTTCATCCGCAAGAGCAGCCTCGACGAACTGCCGCAGCTCTTCAACGTCGTCTTCAAAGGCAATCTTTCGCTGGTCGGGCCTCGTCCTCATGCCGTGCAAGGCAAGCTGCAAAGCCGCCTTTTTGACGAAGCCGTCGACGGGTACTTCGCGCGTCATCGCGTCAAGCCCGGCATCACGGGGTGGGCGCAGATCAACGGCTGGCGCGGCGAAGTCGACACCGACGAGAAAATCCAGAAGCGCGTCGAGTTCGACCTGTATTACATCGAGAACTGGTCAGTCCTGTTCGATCTCTACATCCTCTTCAAGACACCGTTCGCTCTGATCAAGGGTGAGAACGCCTACTGAGCTGACGCGCAGAACGCGCGGAGAGGATTTCGGTTCGCATGGCTTCACTCGCTGCCGCAGACTACGCCCTTCCCGCGACTGCGACGCCGCCCGGCGTCGCAGCGATCCAGCGGGCGCTGATGTGGGCGGTCGGCGCCGGCGGTGCGATCGTCTTCATCGAGCCGAGCCCTTATGAGTTGATGACGCTAGCGTCGGTGGTTTTCTTTTTCGCGACCGGCCTGCGCATGCGTCCGGTCTTCATCCCGCTGCTGATACTGCTTTTTCTGCTGAACATCGGCTATACTATTTGCTCGGTGTACCTGATCGACAAATCCGAGATCCTGAACTGGATCCTGACGTCATGGTACATGGCCATCACCTGTCTGTTCTTCGCGATGGTGTTGTCCGAAGATACCGCCACCCGGCTCGAATTTCTTCGGCGAGGTTTGATCTTTGGCGCGCTGGTTGCGTCCATCGCCGGTATCGCCGGCTACTTCAATCTCGTACCGGGCGGAGGTTACGACCTCTTCACGCTATACAGCCGCGCGCGCGGGACGTTCAAGGACCCGAACGTGCTGGGCGCCTATCTGATCCTGCCCGCTTTGTTCCTGCTACAAACCGTCGTGACACAGCCGTTCGGGAAGTCATTCCGCAGTGCGATTGCGCTCGGGATCGTCAGCCTCGCTGTCTTGCTTGCGTTCTCGCGCGCTTCCTGGGGGCAATTGATAGGCTGCTCTGCCTTCATGCTGATTCTGATGTACGTCACGGCGCCATCGCAGGCACAGCGCACGCGCATCGTGACCGTGACGGTCGCCGCGGCGATCTGTTCGGCGTTGCTGCTGGTCGCGCTGCTCTCCATCGATTCCATTGGCGATCTTTTCAAGGAACGGGCGAGCCTGAATCAAACCTACGACAGCGGCCGCTTCGGGCGTTTCGGACGGCATGCGCTCGGCTTCCAGATGGCCCTTGAACTTCCGCTGGGAATTGGGCCGCTTCAATTCACGAAATTCTTCCCCGAAGACACCCACAACTCATTCCTGAATGCCTTCATGTCTGGCGGCTGGATCGCCGGAGTTTGCTTCCCGGCGCTTGTGTTCATCACCGTCATCATGGGATTCAAGCTGATTTTCGTGCGCGTGCCGTGGCAACGGATGTATCTGGCGGTTTTTTCCGCGTTCTTTGGCACAGTCTGCGAAGCCTTCATCATCGACGTCGATCACTGGCGTCATTTCTGGATGATGCTGGGCGCGATGTGGGCGATGTTTGCGGCGGCTCACGCCTATGGCTACCGCGTGCAATCACAAGACACTCTGTAATCTGAAAAAATTTCGCGCCTCATTTGGGAGATGTTCCCGATGAACCGCCGTTCACGCAACATGACATTTTTAAACGGAACAGAGCCGATGGCTTCTCGTTGAAGGGTGGGCAGATAACGAGGAGGATATCATGAAGACCAGGCTTTTGATGACTGTTGCAGCAGCCGCTATGATCGGCAGCGCGGGGCTGGTTTCGGCGCAAGCTCCAGGCAACGCGCCGAATGCACCTGCCGCGTCGCAGACAGCGCCGCCTGCGGGCGCACCCGCGGAGAAGATCGCACCGTCCGGTGAGACGAAGAGCGGCAAGGCTGCGTCCGAAACCAACATGAACAAGTCCAAGGACGGTATGAAAACCGACCGGAAGAACGCGGCCGAAAAGGACGGCATGAAGGCCGATCAGAAAAATGCCTCCGAAGGCAAGGCTGGAGCAACGACCGGTCAGGCTGGCGCCGGCGCAAAGCTCACAACCGAACAGCGCACGACGATCCGCACCTCGATCACCAGGCAAAACATCAGGCCTGTGACGAACGTGAACTTCTCGATCTCCGTCGGCACGCGCGTTCCGAGAACAGTGAGCTTCCACCCGCTTCCGGTGGAAGTCATTACGATTTATCCCGCTTGGCGTGGATATGAGTTCTTCCTGGTCGGCGGCGAGATCGTGGTCGTGAACCCGCGCACGCTCGAGATCGTCGCTGTGCTCGAAGCGTAATCCGCGCGTCTTCAAAATGATATGGGGCCGGTCCGAGCGACCGGCCTCTTCTATTTGCTGAACCGGAGAACGATTTAGCGGAGCCGTCCCCGCGCGACATCATAAGTCCATGAGCGGCGGCCGCTGCTGAAGACCACCCGCCTGAACTGCAAGGCCCTGGCCTGCTCCGGAATCTTCGCCGTCTCGACCAGTTGCATGGCCATCTGCCGCGTCATCTGCGGCGACACAAACCGAACCGTGCTGTTTCCACGCCCTGACGCCTCGACCTTCATTCCGTCGTCCCGCATCCGCTGTCCCATCTCGTGGGCATAGAGTTCACGGTTGGCGACGGCCGCGATCTGAATGGACGGCTGAAGTATTCCGTACTGAATCATGCGCATGGCATTGGCCATGTCGAGCGCCGGCGCATTTGCCGGATCTGCTGCGGCGGCCATCTGAAGGCGCAATTCCATGCTTCGAAATGCGGACAGCGATATCGGCATACTGTTCCTGCTCCGCCTTGAGTTTTCATAACTCGTCCTCAACGCGTTCGCTTCGGCGAGCAACGCGTCAAGAGCGGCCTTGTTGTCGGCTGCTTTCTGCTCCGCCGGAGACAGCGGGACAGGCGCCGGAGCGGGTGTCGCCTCCGCCGGCTGGGCTGGCGGAACGGTAACAGGCTCCGATTTCTCCGGAATCGTACCTGTTGCCTGGGTGGCTGCTGCGTCCTGCGGCTTATCAGTTTGGGTTGTTTGTGGGCTGGGCGTCGTCGCTTGTGTCGTTTGACCCAAGACAAGCCCGCCAGAAACCATGGAGAGAGAGATCAGCGATAAAGCAATACTCTTGCGTCGCAACACGTCCGCACCCAATCGGTTGGGATCGATGCCAAATATTGATCGACGCTCTAAAACGCATCAAGCGGAGTTTTGTTCTGGCCGGAGATAAATGTTTTGGCGGGGCTAATCTCCCAAAAAAAGGGCCCGGCGACCTTTCGGAAGCCGGGCCAGTTTGAGACGCAAGTCAGGGAGACCAACGCCGTACAGTGTTCAATGCAAGATTTCGAAAAGTCCCGCCGCGCCCATGCCGCCACCGATGCACATGGTCACCACGCCGTACTTGGCCTTGCGGCGGCGGCCCTCGATCAGGACGTGACCGGTGAGACGCGCGCCGGTCATACCGTAGGGGTGCCCCATCGAGATCGAGCCACCGTTGACATTGAGCTTCTCCGGGTCGATCCCCAGCTTGTCGCGGCAATAAATGACCTGGACGGCATAGGCTTCATTCAGTTCCCAGAGATCGATGTCATCGATCTTGAGGCCGTGCCGCTTCAGCAGGCGCGGAATCGCGGCCACCGGGCCGACACCCATCTCATCCGGCTCGACGCCTGCGGCGACGAAGCCACGGAAGATGCCGAGCGGCTTGAGACCCTTCTTGGCGGCGACCTTGTCGCTCATGATGACGCAGGCCGACGCGCCGTCCGACAACTGGCTGGCGTTGCCGGCGCTGATGGTCTTGCCTTCAAACACAGGCTTGATGCTGGCCAGACCTTCGGCAGTGGTCTCCGGGCGCGGCCCCTCGTCCCCGGTCAGTGTGATGTCCTTGAACGAGACCTGCTTGGTCTCCTTGTCAACCACCGCCATCTTGGTCTTGAACGGCACGATCTCATCATTGAACCGGCCGCCCTGGATGGCTGCACCGGTGCGGCGCTGACATTCGAGACTGTACTCGTCCTGCTTGTCGCGCGGGATGTTGTAACGCGCAGCGACCACTTCCGCGGTCTCCAGCATCGACATGTACATGTCCGGCTTCATCGCCATCAACTCGTCGTCGACGACATGAAACTTGTTCATGTGATCGTTCTGCACGAGGCTGATCGATTCAATACCGCCGCCGATCGCGACTTCGACGCCGTCCAGCATGACCGAGCGAGCAGCCACGGCAATCGCTTGCAGACCGGATGCGCATTGGCGATCGATGGTCGTGCCGGCGACCGTCACCGGAAGTCCGGCGCGGATCGCGCCCTTGCGCGCGACGTTCATCACCATGGTGCCCTGCTGCATGGCGCAGCCCATCACGACATCCTCGATCTCGCCCGGCTCGATCCCGGCACGCTTCACCGCCTCGGCCATGACGTGACCCGCCATCGTCGGACCCTCGGTGTTGTTGAGCGCACCGCGATAGGCCTTGCCGATGCCGGTACGGGCTGTGGAAACAATAACTGCATCTACCATCCGATGACCTCCAAGACGTGAGTCGAGTCAATGAGACAGACTCTGGTTGAATACGATGTTATATGATAATCATCATTCAATAAGAAGCGTCTCGACCCGCAGCAAAGCTGCCATGTCCGCCCCTCAGAATGCCTCGATCAGGCCGCGCGGGCGTAGCGCAACAGGTGGTACGTCGGATCGCCGAACTGGATGTTGATCGACAAAATGCGTTTGAAATAGTGACCGACGTTAAGTTCATCGCTCATGCCCATGCCGCCATGAAGCTGGATCGCCTGCTCGCCAACAAAGCGGGCAGCCTCGCCAATCTTCGACTTTGCGCCTGACGCAAGTTTCGATGCCTGCTGATCGCCCTCGGCCACCGCCAGGTTCAAATGCTGCGACAGCGACATCGCCTCTTCGAGCGCGATGAACATGTCGACCATCCGGTGCTGCAACACCTGGAATGTGCCCAACGCCACACCAAACTGCTTGCGCGTCTTGGTGTATTCCAGCGTCGAACTATTCAGGACGTCCATCGCGCCGGTTGCCTCGGCACACAGGGCCGCGATGGCGCGATCCCGGCACGCCTCAAGAGCAGCAACACCCTTGCCCTCGACACCGAGCAAACGGCTTGCCGGGACACTGACATCCTTCAGCGCAATCTCGGCGGCGCGGCGTCCGTCGATGGTCTTGAAGCTTTGCAGATGAAGCCCGGCTGACTGACGGTCCACGATGAAAAGGCTGACACCGGCATTGTCGCGCGGCCCGCCCAAGGTTCGCGCCGATACGATCAGCTTGTCGGCCCACGGCGCTCCGATCACCGCAGCCTTCGCACCGTTCAGAACATAAGTATCACCACTACGCTTCGCGGTCGTCGCGACATTGTTGAGGTCGTATCGCGACTTGCTTTCCGTCCAGGCCAGCGCCCAAATCGCCTCACCTCCCATGATGGCGGGCAGCAATTCTTCACGCTGCGCGTCGGTGCCGACGTTCTCGATCAAACCGCCCGCAAGAACGACCGTCTCGAAGAATGGCTCGACCACGAGATGACGGCCGAACTCCTGCATGACGATCATTGTCGAAAGCGGCCCACCGCCGAGTCCGCCGGACGTTTCCGAGAATGGGGCCGCGAGCAATCCCATCTCCGCGAAAGCATTCCAGTGCTTTCTGCTCCAGCCCTCTTCCGTCGCGACGATCTTGCGACGCGTCTCGAAATCGTACTGATCGCGTAACAGACGCTGAACGCTGCTTCGCAGGAGTTCCTGTTCTTCCGTAAACTGAATATCCACCGGATGCCCTCGTGCGACGCGATTAAAGACCGAGCACCGCTTTCGCGATGATGTTGCGCTGAATTTCGTTTGATCCGCCGAAAATGCTGAGCTTGCGCATATTCAAATATTTCTCGGAGACCGTGTGCATGTAGTCCGGTCCGGGCACAAAGATGTTCTCGCTCGCCGGAATTTCCCGAAGCGCGAGACCATAGTTGCCGATGGCGCGGTGCGTCAGATCGGTAATTCGCTGCAGGATTTCGGTGCCACGGATCTTGAACAGCGAAGCCGCTGGTCCCGGATCGATACCGCGCGACATCTGCGCCACGACGCGCAACTCGGTCGCCTCGAGCGCAAGCAGATCGAGTTCTACCCGCGCGATATCCTTGGTAAACTCGGCAGATGCCGGATCGTCTTCGGCGATCTCCGCCTTCACGATCTTCTTGAGGCGCTCGATGTAGCGCGTGGAACGGCCGATGCCGGCCATGCTGGTGCGCTCGTTGCCAAGCAGGAACTTGGCATAGGTCCAACCTTTGTTTTCCTCGCCGACGAGATTTTCGACGGGAACGCGGACGTTCTCAAGGAACACATCGTTGACTTCGTGCGAGCCGTCGATCGTGATAATGGGGCGCACAGTCACGCCGGGCGACTTCATGTCGATCAGCAGGAACGAAATGCCGGACTGCGGCTTGGCTGCCGGGTCCGTGCGCACCAGACAGAAAATCCAGTCCGCGTGCTGGGCCAGCGTGGTCCAGGTCTTGTGACCGTTGACGATATAATGATCACCGTCACGCACGGCCTTGGTCCGGACAGTCGCCAGATCGGAACCTGAGCCCGGCTCCGAATAGCCCTGACACCACCAGTCCTCGCCCGACAGAATGCGCGGCAAAAACTTCTTCTTTTGCGCGTCGTTCCCGAACGAATAGATGACAGGGCCAACCATGGTGACGCTGAAGGCCAGCGGCGGCAAGGTACCCGCGCGCGTGGTCTCCTGCTCCCAGATGAAACGTTTGGTGAGATCCCAGCCGGGACCGCCGTATTCCTTCGGCCACAGCGGAGCGATCCACCCCTTCTTGTGCAGGATCTTGTGCCAGAGCATCGACTGCTCCTTGGTCAAATCCGTTTCCGGATTGGGCACGCGCATTTCCTGCGGATAGTTCTCCGCGATAAAGGCCCTGACCTCATCCCGGAACGCCGCGTCTTCACTGGAAAGCTTCAGCTCCATCGGATGGCTCCGTTACCACTTCTCGCCAAAGGGGCGGATTTCGGCTTCAAACATCCAGGCATCGCGCGGCTGCTGATAAAACTGCCAGTAGGTTTCCGCGACAGCCGCCGGGCGCATCATGCGATTGGGATCTTGAAGGGCTTCCTTGCCCTCGCGCTGCGTGATCAGCTGGCGCACCCACTCGGTATCGACGCTCGCATCTATAATGAGATGGGCGACGTGGATATTCTTCGGTCCCAGTTCGCGGGCGATCGCCTGCGCGACGGCGCGAAGGCCGAACTTGGCACTGGCGAAGGCCGCGAAACCCGAACCGCCGCGCAAGCTTGCGGTTGCACCGGTAAAGAAGATGGCGCCCTTGCCGCGCGGCAACATCACCCGGGCGGCTTCACGGCCTGCGAGAAATCCGGAGTAGCAGGCCATTTCCCAAACCTTGCGGAAAACGCGCTCGGTGGTCTCCAGGATCGGAAAATTGACGTTGGCGCCGATGTTGAAGATGCAGACTTCCAGCGGGGCATGCTTGTCGGCGTCAGAAATGAAAGAAACGATCTCTTCCTCCTTGCGCGCATCGAGCGAGCGGCCAAACACCGTGCCGCCTGCATCCCTGATCTCCTTCATCAGAGGCTCTAGCTTCTCGCCCTGACGCCGTCCCACGAAGACCGAGAAACCTTCGGCTGCGAACTTCTTGGCGATCTCGCCGCCAATGAAGTCACCGGCGCCGATCACGGCCACGGTCGCGTTTCGCTTTTGCAAGATCGTTCTCCTGATAGTCCGAGTAAGATTTAAGTTTCGAGTCCAGCTGCTGCGGAGGCCTCACGAAGACGTCAGGTTCCCCGCAGGGACTCGGCAAGCTTGTGTTTCAGTATCTTTCCGGTCGATGTCGCCGGCAGTGCATCCAGCACAATGATTTGCGATGGACGTTTGTAGGATGTCAGCTGCTTGCCGGCGAAAGCCATCAGTTCGGACGGCGTCACATTCGATCCCTTCAGCAACTGGACGAACGCCACCACCTCTTCGTTGCCGTCGGCCGCACGACCAACGACGGCGGATTGCACGACGGCATCATGTGAGCTGAGCACAGCCTCTACCTCGGCGGGATAAACGTTGAATCCCGAACGAATGATCATTTCCTTGGTGCGGCCGACGATGAAGAAACAATCGCCGTCCGCGCGAGCCAGATCGCCGGTGTTGAACCAGCCTTCGCTGTCAATTGCCTTCGCCGTGATATCCGGCGCACGATAATAGCCAAGCATGACATTGCGGCCGCGCACATGCAGCTCGCCGACCGTCCCGTCCGCAACGACCGCACCATCGCGGCCGACGATTCGCGCCTCGATGCCCGGAAGCAGCACCCCGACAGCCTCATCCGGACGCGGCGACTCTATCCGCACCCCGGAAATGCCCGGAGAACACTCCGTGATACCGTATCCGTTCAGCAGCGGCAGACCGAGCTCCGCCTCGACGCGCGACTTCAGATCGAGGTCGAGCGGCGCCCCCGCGACTCCGATGTAACGAAGCGACCCCGTATTCAGTTTCCCGATGCCTTGCAGGGTTTTGTACTCAAGCAGGCGCTGGAATGTCGCGGGAACGCCGTTGAGGATGGTTACGCCCTCCTCGGCAATAGCCGTCGCCAATACCGCCGGGTCATACTTGCTGACCATCTGGACCGTGCCGCCGGTCATCAGCGTCTGGAGCAGGAGCGAGACGCCGACGATGTGGGAAATCGGCAGCACGACATAAACCCTGTCGCGATTGTCCATCTTCCGGAACAGCGCAATTGCCCTGGCGCTGAACAGCAGGTTCTCATGAGTCAGCATCACGCCTTTTGGCGTCCCGGTGGTCCCCGACGTATAGATCAGCACCGCGACCTGCTTCGCCGGATCGACCTGCACCGGCTCGGCGATCGTCGTCTCGTTCAATTGGCCGACGCCGATATCCTCCAGCGGACCGACCTTGCTCAGGATTGCACCGACCCGCGTCGCATGGCTGGCCGCTTCGGGTGAAACATTCACCGTAAAAAACATCCGCCTTGCACCGCTGTGATCTCGGATCTGATCAAGCTCACGCGGCGACAACCGCGGATTGGCGACGATAGCCCAGGCGTTGATCCGACTGGCCCCAAGCAGCAAGGCAGCTAGCGCAATACAGTTCTCGCTGACGATCATGATCCGATCGCCGGGCCGCACGCCAAGTTCGCGCAAGGCGGATGCAACCTGCTCCACAGACTCCGACAGCTTGCGGTACGACCAGGTGGCAGACCCTTCCACGAGTGCCGTATGATCGGGCGTCGCGGCAACCGCGCGATCCATGGCCTGGTGTAGGCGGTCAGGTATGTCTTTAATGATGTCAGCGACGTCAATCGCCTGAGCCGCGCTCGCCACCCCAACCTCCCGGTATTGTTCGGCCGCTTCCGAGGCGGCCTTGACGCGAATACAAGTTAGCGTTCTTTTTTAGAACTAGTCAATCTGAATTGATGCAGCGCGACAAACCTTAGTTCCAGTTCGTGACCGCCCATAGGCCACAAGTGGTAACGGATTGCGACGATAATCGTTTACAAGACTTGGCATGGCCGCTATGAATGAAAGTATCAAATAAGAACTTTATGGGAGAATCGGTCTTGGCTCAGGGCAACGGCGTGGTTTTGCTTGTCGGCGCGGGTGACGCCATCGGTGCGGCGGTCGCACGGCGATTCGCCAAGGGCGGATACAAGGTATGTGTGGCACGCCGCGAAGCCGCGAAGTCCCAAGCGCTTGTCGATGAGCTGAAGGCGGATGGATGCGAAGTCCACGCCATCAGTGTGGATGCCCGTCAGGAAGCCGACGTGCAGGCCATGTTTGCGCGCATCGAAAAGGAAATCGGGCCGATTGAGGTTTGCCTCTACAACGCCGGTTCCAACGTCAACAAGCCGCTTCTGGAGACCACCGAGAAGCTGTTCTTCAAGGCATGGGAACTCGCCTGTTATGGCGGCTTTCTTGTCGGCCGCGAAGCGGCCAAATACATGCTGCCGCGCGGCCGCGGCACTATTCTGTTCACCGGCGCAACGGCGAGCGTGCGCGGCGGAAAAGGTTTCGCCGCCTTTTCATCAGCCAAGTTCGGCCTCCGTGCCGTGGCTCAGGCGATGGCGCGAGAACTCGGCCCCAAGAACATCCATGTGGTCCATCTGCTGATCGACGCCGCCGTGGACAGTGAGGCGATCCATCAGCGCATGAAGGCCGCGAAGGGGATTGAAGCAAGCGATATCCCCGCTGACAGTCTGACCAAGACCGAGTCCATTGCCGACGCGTATTGGTTCACCCATCATCAGAAGCGCGACGGCTGGACCCACGAACTTGACCTGCGTCCCTCTGTGGAGACCTGGTGAGATGGCCGCGCCAAACCTGATATTGTGGGGTGTGGGAACCAGCCGAACCGTGCGGCCGCACTGGGCTTTTGCAGAACTCGACCTGAAATATGAAACCCGCGCGATCGGCCCCCGCACGGGTGAAACCAAGACCGCGGAATACACGAAGCTCAATCCGCGGCAGAAAGTTCCGCTGCTCCAGGATGGCGATTTCGCGATTGGCGAAAGCGCCGCGATCGTCGCCTACCTCTCACGAACCTACTCGACTCCCGACAGATCGCTGATCCCGGAAGAAAAGCAACAGTACGCCAAATGGCTGGAATGGTGCTTCTTCATCGTGACCGAACTCGATTCCACAAGCCTGTATGTGATGCGCCGGCACAGCGCTGATGCGCTGGGGCCGATTTACGGCGTGGCGCCCGATGTGGTGGCCAAGGCCGGAGAATATTTCCGCGAACAATTGCGTCACGTCGAAGTCGCGCTCGCGGACGGACGAACGTTCCTGATGGGTGATCAGTTCACCAGCGCGGATATTTTGCTGACGACGTGCCTCGATTGGGCGATCGCTTACGGCGTCGGCATTTGTGACAATGCCCATCCCTATCTCAACCGTATCCACGCGCGACCGGGATACCGGCGTGGAATGGCGGCGAACATGACGCCGGCGGCCGACGATCCGGTCAGACAGCCAGCCTGACTCTCCGCGTGAACAACCAATAAGGCCGACGTTACGTCGGCCTTATTTCGTTTAGCTCGCGACTCTGACCGCCTTGCCGGCGATCATTGTGTCGATGGCGCTGTCGCTGTACCCGAGTTCGCGCAGTACGGCGCGGGAGTGCTCGCCGACGCGGGGCGCCGGGCCGCCGATCTTCGCCTTGTTGACCTCGAAGATCGCCGCGGGCTTCGGCTGCCGCACCCGGCCCACCGTCGGCTGATCGAACTCCTCGATCAGGCCGCGTGCCACCACCTGATCGTTGCCGATGATCTCGCCCCGGCGCAGGATCGGAGAACACGGCACATCGGCGGCGTCGAGACGCTCCAGCCACTCGGCCGTGGTGCGCTGGCTGATGTATTCCTGCATCTTGTTGATGCGCGCGGTGGCATTGATGAAGCGCGCGCTGGGCGTCGCAAAGCGTTCGTCCTTCGCAAGCTCCGGATCGCCCGAGGCCTTGCAGAAGCCCTGCCATTCGGAATCCGAGATGGTGCCGGCGGTGATGTAGCCGTCGAGTGTCTGGAACACGAGGTCCGGCCGGTCGTTGGGATCCGCCGCGGCCGCCTCGGTGCCGACCACGGTGTACTGCATCATGCCTTCCGGCCACAGATACGAGATCATGGTGTCCAGCATCGCGACCTGGATGTAGTCGCCCTGGCCTGTCTTCTCGCGGGCATACAGCGCCGACGACACCGCCTGCGCGGTGAACACCGAGGTGGTCTTGTCGCAGACGATGGTGCGGATCATCTGCGGCCGGTTGGTCACCGGCTGCGACTGGATGTCGGCAAAGCCCGACAGCGCCTGGACGATCGGGTCATAGACGCGCTTCTTGACGTAAGGCCCGCTGTCGCCCACCCCGCTGATCGAGACATAGATCAGCCGCGGGTACTTCTTGCGCAGCTCTTCGTGGCCCAGCCCGAGGCGCTCCATTATGCCGGGACGGAAGTTCTGCACCAGCACGTCAGCCTGCGCCGCCAGCTTGGCCAGCACCTCGCGGCCGGCCTCGCTCTTGATGTCGATCGACAGCGAACGCTTGCCGCGATTGCACGACACGAACAGCGCGGAGAACTCACCGGCCGCATCGATCAGCGTCCGGCTCCGGCGGGTGCCATCACCGCTGGTCGGCTCGATCTTCAGCACATCCGCGCCCTGATCCGCCAGGAACATCGTCGCATACGGACCCGACACCACCGCCGTCAAATCCAGCACGCGCACACCATGAAGGGGACCGGACATCTGTTTCTTCCCTGATTTCGTTGGCGGGATAGCCCGCCGGCCTTACCGCTGGATCCAACCGTTCTTTCAGACTTGAGCCGAGGTCAGGCCGATTTGGCCTTCGCCGCGCCAAGCTGTTCGACAATCGACTCTTCGACGTCACGAACCTGGTCCTTGCCGAAGAACATTTCCTTGCCGACGAAAAACGTCGGCGAGCCGAACGCACCGCGGTTCACCGCATCGGTCGTGACTTCGATCAGCTTCTTCTTCACATCGTCCTGCTGCGCGCGCGCGATCAGCTTGTCGATATCGATGCCGGATGAAATGAACGCATTGCGGAAGATCTCGACGTCGTCCATTTTCTTCGGCTCTTCCCACATGTGATGGTAGGCCGCACGAAAATAGGGTTCGAACATATTCTCGAACCGCGCGGCCCAGGCGCCGCGCATCAGCATCAGCGTATTGACCGGAAAGAAGTGGTTCTGTTTGAACTTGGTGATGTTGTACCGGCGGATGAACCGCTGAGTCTCCAGCGCGTTGTACTCGGGCTTGTTCTTGATGCCGCGAAGCGAGTCGAACGGCGACATGTTGTTGGTCGCCTTGTAGATTCCGCCAAGAAGCACTGGAACATAGTCAAACTTGACGCCGGTGCGCTTTTCGATGCCCGGAATCGCGTATTCTGCCAGATAGGCATTGGGGCTACCGAAATCGAATTGAAACTCGACCTTCAAGGGACTGGCCACCGCGCTTCTCCTCCTCTGTCACACGCCGTTCGACGTGCCTTTTTTACATCATCGCCCGTGCCCGGAGCGTGGACCATTCATAGAGTTCTAAAATTGAACTGTCAATTCGATCCGCCCTTCCGGGCATATTTTACTTCGGTCCAGCCCAGAATAGGACTTTTGTCCAACTCAGTGCCTATTTAGAATGGTGCGCAAGCAGGCTATAATACGGTCTGACGACCCGCCCTGCGCACGAACCGGAGACGACTATGAGATGGGATGAACTTGAAGAAGAGCCGTGTTCCATGGCCCGCACCATCGGCGTGATCGGCGACCGATGGAGCCTCCTGATCCTGCGCGAATGTTTCCTGCGGACACGCCGGTTTGAGGCCTTCCAGTCCGCCCTCGGCATCACCCGGCATCTTCTGGCCGAACGCCTCAAGAAGCTGGTCCGTCTCGGCGTCCTGCGGCGGGTCGCCTATCAGGAGTCGCCCAAGCGGCACGAATACATCCTGACCCAGAAGGGCCTCGACCTCTACCCGATCATGATGGCGATCGTCCATTGGGGCGATATCCATATGGTCGACGAGCGCGGCCGCCCGTTGCTTCACGAACATCAGAAATGCGGCCACCAGTTCGACCCGGTCACCGTTTGCTCCGAGTGCGGCGAACCGTTGCTGGCGAAGGAAGTTCACGTCCATCCCGGCCCGGGGGCACGCCCGAAGACCATCCCGCCGAAGCCCGCGAAGGCGGCCAAAGCAAAAACCTCACGCACAAAGGCCCGCGCGGCCTGAACGAAACGTCGCAATCTGACACACAGCCATATCGACTCGCGAAACAAAGGCGCCAGATTTCTGGCGCCTTTTCGTTATGCGCTCTTTTGCGACGTGTAATGGCCGGCAAAGCGGCGGCGCAGCTCCATCTTCTGCACCTTCCCGGTGGCTCCGTAGGTCAACGCGTCGACAAAAATCACATCGTCGGGCATCCACCACTTGGCGATCTTTCCCTCAAGGAAGGCAATGATCGACTTCGCGGTCGCCGGCTCGGAGGCGGACGGCACCACGACGAGCAGCGGACGCTCCTCCCATTTTGGATGCGGAATGCCAATGACCGCCGCCTCAGCCACGCCGGGACAGCCGATCGCCAGATTCTCGACGTCGATCGAGCTGATCCACTCGCCGCCGGATTTGATGACGTCCTTGGCGCGATCGGTGAGCTGAATGTAATTGTCGTCATCCATCACGGCGAGGTCGCCGGTGTTGAACCATCCATCTTCCAGCAACGGCTTTTCTTCGCGGTAGTAACCACTGAGAACCCAGGGGCCGCGGACCATCAGGCGGCCGCTCGATTTGCCATCGCGTGGCATCTCGGCGCCGTTTTCATCGGCGACCTTCACATCGACACCGTAAATGGGTTGCCCCTGCGTGGTTTTTCGGCGTAACCGTTCTTCCGGCGGTGCCTTTGCGGTCTTGCGCGACGGCTGCGTTGACGTCCCGCATGGGCTGGTTTCGGTCATGCCCCAGACGTGGTTGACCGAGACACCGAGGCGCTCAAAGCCCGCGATCATGCTCGGCGCGGGAGCGGAGCCTGCAACCACAAGCCGTTGCATCGTACCGGCTCCGCGGCCTTGCTCCTCGAAGTGCTGGAGCAGTGCCGAATAAAGCGTTGGAACACCGGCCGTAACGGTAACGCCCTCCGACCCGATCAGTTCGGCGATACTCGCCGCATCCATTTTGGGTCCCGGCAAAACAAGCTTCGCCCCGACCATCGGCGCGGCATGAGTAAATCCCCAGGCTCCGTTGGCGTGAAACATCGGTGTCATTGGCAGCATCGTATCCACTGCCGCCAGTCCCATCGAATAAGCCCCGGTGATCGAAAGGCAATGCAATACGTCCGAGCGGTGGGAATAAAGGACACCCTTCGGATTTCCCGTTGTGCCCGACGTATAGAACAGCGACGAAGCGGACAACTCGTCGAATATCGGCCAGGCGAAGCCTTCATCGCCGGCGGCGATGAAATCTTCATAGCATTGAAGATTTGGAATACGCGTGGCGGCGGGCATCGACGCGCGGTCGGCCATCAGAACGAACAGACCAACGGTCGGAAGATCAGGCGCGAGCTTCTCCACCAGCGGCAAAAAAGTACTCTCGAAAAACAGGACTTTGTCCTCGGCATGATTTGCAATGTAGACGAGTTGCGCCGGGATCAGTCTCGGGTTGATCGCGTGCCAGATGGCACCCATGCCCGTCACGCCGTGTTCGATTTCGAAATGGCGATAGTTGTTCCAGGCCAGTGTCGCCACGCGGTCGCTGTGCTTGATGCCGTGGCGCTGCAAGGCGCTTGCCAGTTGACGTGCTCGCCGCGCCGCATCGCGATACGTGTAACGATGGATCGGCCCTTCAACCGTGCGTGACACGATTTCCGTACCTGCGTGAAACCGGTCCGCATGCTGCAACAGCGACGACAGCAGCAACGGCTGATTTTGCATCAAGCCCTTCACGGCCTCTCTCCTTAAATTCTCAAGCACGGATCAATGAAAAAAGCCGGCATCTCGAAAAAGAGTACCGGCCTTGATTTACCTCGCAGGCTATTCAGACTTCGCATCGAGCACTTCGCTGAACTGATCCCAGTTCTCGCCGGTCCAGCGCTGCAGGCGCATTTGAGTGAAGTCCTGGTTCACGCTCTCGCTCGTGTTTACGACGACACCTGGCAGTGCGGTCGGAAGAGCGATGTCCTTCAGGTTCTTTGCCTGCTTGAGAATGTTTTCACGAGACAGGTCGTTTCCGCACTGTTTGATGATCTGCTCGAGGATCATCCCCTGCGTGTATCCAAAGATATAGTTGCCATCCGAGATATCGACGCCAGGCATATACTTGTCGACAAAGGCCCGATAGTCATTCATGCCCTTGTCCTTGTCCCACTTGGTGTCCGTCGGATCCTTGATAATCGTTCCGACGACTACGCCGATCGACTTGTCCAGCCCTGCGGGCTTCAAGGTGGCACCCACCGAGGCTGACGGGTAGTTCAAGATCAAGAGAGGCTTCCATCCGATCTCGGATGCCTTGCGGATAGCTTGTGCTGCGAACTTCGGCGTTCCCGCCACAAGCAAGGCTTCCGCGCCCGAACTCTTCAGATTGACGATTTGGGAATCGACCGTCGGATCGGCGATCTCATAGGCGGCGGTGACAACGCGCTTGTCGAATTCGTCTTTCATCAACGCCTTAAAGGCATTGACGTAGTCTTTTCCAAGATCGTCGTTCTGATAGAGGATCGCGTATTTCTTGCCCGGCAGGGTCTTGTTCAAATATTTCGCGTAGATTTTTCCTTCGGTATCGAAGCTGACAAGACTCGTCGTGGTAATCGGGAAGTCCGTTATGTTGGTGAACTTGTTCGAACCGCTGACAATGCCAAGCGCCGGAACTTTCTTGCCAATCAGATATTTTGCCGTTGCTGTATTGCCGGGCGTGCCAAGCTGGCCAAACATGAAGGCAATTTCATCGCTCTCAACCAGCTTACGAACATGTTCGACCGCCTTCGGCGGGCTGTAGGCATCGTCATAGGCGATGTAGTTGATCTTGCGGCCGTTGATGCCACCGCGATCGTTGACCGACTGCACGTAGGCGAGCACACCCCGACCGACGAGGCCAATGGATGATGCCGGCCCGCTGAACGGGAACACGCCTCCGACCTTGATTTCGGTCGCTGTGACACCGGGCATTTCACTGGCGGAAGCAGACGCGGATAACGCCAGCACCAGAGCCGACGCGAGTTTCAATCCCTTGATCATCGTTTCTCCTCCCCTTGTGACAATGCCCTGTACCGCATCACTCGGATCGGGCTGGCAGGCCTGTTTCAGCTGCGGCCATTACATTGGTCGTCACTGGAGAGAGGTTACAGTTCTTTTTTTGAACTAGTCAAGCAATCTTGGTTTCTATGCTGCTGTCATTCTTTGACCAACACTACCGCCTTCACTAATGCACTTGATTTTATTTAAGAATTTTGGGTTCGTTCTGCTAATATTGCACCAAGAGCGCGATGTTTTCGGCCTATAAATTTGGCCTCATAGTGATCAATTCTCTTCAGGTGGCGATTTAGTTCCAAAATCAAACGCTCCTGATCTGTTGAGTCATTGTTTGACAGCGCTTGCTCGATGGCGGCAACACGCGCCTTGTAAACGCACTGCAAGCCAAACGCTGCCAACGCCGCCTTGCGCGCAGCAGACATCGACAAGTCATTGTTCGACCGGACGATAGCTTTCGCCAGCCTATCGGCGGAATAAGCCGCTACCGGATCTCGAGCAAAATCTGATGCCAAGCCGTGCTTTTTCGAATTTCGCGCGGATCGCACTTTTCCTCCGGGGCTGCGCGGGCCCGTACTCTTCAAAGCATTCCGACGATTTGCTTCGATCTGCCGATTAGAAGCCACAACCACCTCCCTACTCATCTGCCTGAGTGAATTCTCCTTCGATGATCGCTAATGAGGCTTGCTCCAAACGCTTAGCCCTGACCGCATCAAGCCGTGCTATTTCACGCAATGTTCTTGCGCGTCGAGATTCGAGATCAGAAATACTGTCATCGATATCACCAAGTCGCGACGCACAGAGTTTGTAAGCGTCGGCCAACACCGAATTGCGATCATGTCCTCTTGCAGCAAAGCGCTCATCAATCCTCGAGCCGAACTCACCGCCTGTTGCCCACTTACGCGCTTCGCTCTCCGCCTGAATAATCGAGTAAAGTGCCGAAGGAATATCATCGGTGTCATCGTAGGTCGTCCTCATTAGGCGAACCACGACCTCAATTTCAGCTTCCAGCAGTACACCAGCGCGTATACTCCGCAGACGCCGAATGTCCCACGTCTGATAGGTTACGTCGGCACAATAGTTCCAGCTGACAATATCGTCCGCACCAACCGCGCTTGCCACCGCGAGTAGGTATGCCTCAAACTCTTCGCGCTTTTCCAAACGCATCAAGATCGGCTCGCCTAACAGTTCCCAAATGTGTTTAGGAATTTTTGTTGGCTTGGCTAAAACTCGTCGGTTCGACACCGGAACTTCCTCCTATCGCGGTCGAATCAATCTTGAGTTTGGAACCAGATAGTGAGCGCCAAAGTGTCCTAACAAGGAATCTTTTCAGCTGTGAACAGCGGGGACTACCTTTTTCCGGCCGCAAACAAGCCGTTTTAAAACCCAGCAGTGCCAGCTCGGAGCGCCAGACATGGAAATCATCGATATAGATCGCGCCACGGACACATATGATGCTTACAGCGGTCGCCTCACCACAATAGGAGACGCCATTACCTCCTACTTGAACGGGGGCATTCAAGCATCCCTGGCAGATCATCTCCTGCGTCTTGAACAGGCGCTAAGGAAGACGTTCAGGGAGGCCAGCATCTTCTCGATTATGCTATCCGAGCATTCCATCCAAGAAATGCCGTTGCTTGTGTTTCAACCGGCTAAGTTGGCCAAACAAGTGAGCGCAAAGACCCGATTGTTGCTCGAAATCAGGCGGTCTGTCGAAATTCTGGCGAGGGTAGATGCAGCGAAGCCAAAAATTCCTGCAAAAGATGAGTTTGCTTCTAACCCGTAACTAAAACGAACGGACGAAGATGCCAAGCGTCGTCCAACGTCTGGTGGAAACGCCGAGGAATCCGCGATCTGGCCTTAGGAGCGAGAAACGAAAGGCGGTTTAATTTTACTTGCTTCCGAGAAATCCCGAAACGCCAAAAACTACGATTGGGCGATGCGCAGCGCGGTGATTTTCGGCGCCTATGGAAACATCAATTTCTTTCCGAGCAATGCGGCCAGCACCGGTACTAACTAGGGCGCGCCTTCATACGGGCTCTATGCCTAACTCCCCAAAAGCGGGATACCGAGCGGACCGCTCGTAAAGTCTATCGCTCCAGGAACGAGGCCAAGGCGGATGTGTTCGATTACATCGAGCGGTTCTACAACACGACCCGGCGTCATTCGACGATCGGGTACGTCAGCCCCGTTGAGTTCGAACGGAAGCTGGGATTAGCTTAACAAGCCGTCCATCAAACCGGCAGCAGCTCATGTTGGAGAGATTTGGTGTGGAGAGACCGCATTATTCGGCGACACGACTTCAACAAACAAAACAGATCGGATTTTCGAATTTACCGAGACGCGCGGCTACACTGTTGAACTGATTTCCAGGAAGAGTGGGAACCTGCGGACAAGAATCATAGATCGCAGTCAGTTCTAATCGCGCTATGACGCACAGCGCGAACGTGCGGCGCTTATTCCTCCACATGCTGTTCTACATCACCAAGCGCGTCGTCAGCAGCGTCCAGGATTGCAACGCCATTTAGCTAGCGAAGTTCACAGCGAGCTGAACCGCAACGTGCGACGCGCATCATCTGCGCGCCGCCATGTGCGTGTTAGCAGCGGCCCTGCTTCCAAAGTCCGGGAGGGCAGCCGCGGCCACGCCAGCCGACCTTACGGCCATGGCTCCAGCCGTGCCGCTTGAAGCTGTGATGTTTGCCCCAGCCATGTCCCCTGCCATGGCCACCCTTAACCTCAATGAGGTCGGAGGACCCGGTTTGGCTGATTGCGGGACTCGTTGAATGGATGGGCAGTGCGGAGGCCTGGGATGCCGCGAACGCGACAGGCAGGGCAATGGCAAGGGCGAACAGAATCTTCTTCATCGCGTAGTCCTCCGTGATGGTGGTCCAAGATGCCGTGCGGGTGAGGTCTCGCAAAGGCCATCGAGAGCATCCTTGCGTCGCGTGCCTGAACACCAGATGAAGGAACTCATTCCGCTTCGAAAGGCCTCCATGCCACCGCGGTAGTATCTCGGAAACGGGACCAAGCCCTTCTTGAAGTATCACCTCGCGGGTTGGTCGATTTCACGGGACGTGCTTAAGTGCCAGATGAGGAGAAATTAGCGAATGAGAAACACCATCAGACTCCTGGTAACATTCCTGGTGCTCGTTGCTGTGACGCAGTTCTCCACCATCACCCCGATCTCTGCACGCGGCGGAGGAGCGGCGAATATCATGGCTTCTCCCGGTTATCAGCGTGCGCTGGAGGAATCGCGCAAACGCTATCGGGACTCCGCGAAACGGCCAACTGCGCGATCGCAGGCGGTTACTCCGCGCAAGACATGGCGACATCGCGGGCAACGTCACTGAGCCCGCGGAGCGCTGCGCGCTGCCGCGCTCAAATTTCCCGATTCTGATCCTGTCTTGCCGTGCGAATCACATTTTAAGGCACGGCGCCCACGCCGATCCCAACATCGCCGCCAAAGCGGATGCAGCTATCCGAACCTGGCATGCGCACGAAGCCCGAACCGAATTCGACGCACGGCGCTGGGCGAGCGCGCGCGACGGGTTGCGGTTTGGCTGTCTGATGCGACGGCGCGGCGTGCGGGCGTTGCCGTTTGACTTTCGGGTCGCTCTGCTGCGCGGACGCGGCAGACGTCAGTGCGACGGACAATGCAGCAGTCGCGATCGATCGGAGAGTATGTGCGAGAGCCTGATGCATCGTCGTCCCTCTCAGCTGGTTGCGGATGCGCGAGTTAGCGCGGTTGCTGTGCCACGCGCTGCACGAGGATACGCATGTTGTTGCGGCTGCCGGCGAACACCGCGTGGCGATTTGTATTGATGTACAGTAAGCGGTCGCCATCGGAGATGCGAGCTTGCAGCGAATAAGTGCGGCGCGACTTGATCAGCGTCTGGTCAAAGCGCAACCGATAGGGGATCGGGCTGCCGGTGGCACCGGTGATTCGATCCTCGGCAATCACCTGCGCCGACGCGTCGGCGAGCGAGATGTCGATGAGTTGCACAAGCACGGTTGTATTCGGAGGCAATATCATGCGTTCATGATAATTTACGGTTCCCATCAGCATGGTGTTCTGCGCGGAAGCGCTTGCAGCAGGCAACAGGGGACGAGAATTACGATGATACCGCGTTGTGAAATCTTGAAAGCCTCCCGCTTCTTCCTATGAACCGGAAGTTAGGCCATCGTCCGTCGTTTGTCAGGCCTTGCTATAGGAACCCTAACTTACGGAATCTCCGCGCCCCAGCTCCGCGCGGTTTTCACGATCCAGTCTCTATATAAAGTGAGTGGCGTCACGCCGGTGAGGCCGCCGCAGCCCGCGGAGTTGTTCGCGCCGGTCGACCAGCTCACCACGCCTGCGATTACGCTGCGGCCATCCTGATCTTCGAACGCAGGTGCGCCCGAGTCTCCGGTGCAGGCGCCCATGCCCGCACTTTTGTTCTGGGTTTGCGGATCGACCAGGCGCACCTGCAAGGTGCCGGGCTGGCCGGTGACGGCAAGCGGCGCCGCGCGCACCGTGCCAACGCCGGAATCGCTGCCTGCGACTGTGGATCCTATGCCGACGACGGTGAAGCGCGACACGGCCGAAAAGGGAATGCGCGGCACACCCAGAAGCGCGGCCGATTTGCCGGGCATCGGCGCGGACAAGCGCAATAGCGCGACGTCCGCCGTCGCCCGATGCGCCGCGATGGATTGCGCATTGTAGCGCGGATGAACCGCCACCTGCCGCGGCGTGATTAGCCGCGGCAGCTTTTCTGAATAGTCGATCACGCGATTAGCTGTGCCCGGCGCGATGCAATGCGCGGCGGTCAGGATGATGTTCGGAGAAATCATCGTTCCGGTACAGACGCCACCACCCGCAGCAGCGACCGTGACGATGGACTGCGCAACGCCCGCGCTCGGCGCGGAGCGGCTGCCGACGATGGCCACCGCGGGACTCGAGCATGCAACGGAAAGTGCGACGAAGACGGCGAGGCATATTTGACTAGGGCTCATGGCTTCATGGTCCCTGAATCATCAATCCTGTCAACACCTCATATCTTAGCTGAAGTACGTCGGGCGAATCGGGGTTCGTCATTCGCGAGGAAATGGTCCATCCATGATCAAGGTTATGAAGGTGTCTTTAAAATCCCCTATGAAGCCAGGCCATGTTCTCTCAAGATAGTTGGCAATCTGCGGGCTCCCAAGCATTGGAAATAGGAATTTCCATGCAACCACGAAAACGAGAACGCAATTTGCGATCTGCTCGTCAGTCATTTCATCGGATGTCAGGACATCTTGCCGGTAGAGGCAATCAGGAGCTGTCGTAATTTTCTGAGCGGCCAGGAGGGCGGTGAACTTCTCGTCGCGAATAATCGTCTTTACCTGGCTCAGGACTTCCGAAATATGCGCTCTTCGAGCAGCGGCCTGCTGTTGCGCTAGCTTCTTTCCGATCGCCCGGCGCACTCGCGCTCTTTGCGCCAAGAACTCTCGTGTCTTCGTCATGTTGGCGCCCCCATCCCAATTCTCTTGCAGAGACGGAACAGCGGTTCGAGTGTGTTCGATCTATAAACCCGCATCCTTTCAAGTCGCGCTTTCGTAACGCTCAACCAGATCTCGTTTGGTAAAACGAGAAGCGGAACGATGATGTATCCCTTTATCTCCGAGGTCCAATCATCAACTCTGACGACCACGAGTATGTCAGGCTTAGCCAACCCGTGCCGTCGAAGCTGCCACTGGTTCTTCCCGCACGCTGGATCGGCGCATCCTGCCACGACCGCGATTTCTAGTTCCTCGTTTACACAGACCTGCGAACAATCCCGGTCGTGGCTAACCACCCCTCCCCTTTTTGCAATCTCTTCTGCGATGTCGGCCACGATTGACTTGCGGAACTGCGGAGCTTTTCCTCTTTGAAACCTGCCGATGTAGCCGATCTTTCGATATGCTGGTACGAGGCCCCCGAAATGCTCCTTGTAGGTATTTACACACGGGGAATGACGATCATTCCCGACGATGCTGGCATTGATGCGTCCGTTGTTGCACCAGATTGCCGTGAGTGAATCGAGCATCTCCCGCTCAGAGTATGGGCGAGCATTCTCAATCAATCGATATTGCGCCTCCCGGAACCTGCCAGCTGACACAAGTGCATCGAATGCTCCATCGCATATGACCCATTCTGATCGGGGTCTTTTGATCGACTTTGAATTGAGCTTTCGTGCGGTACGCGCGAAGACGGCGGCTCCCATATATTTTGGATTTGCCAGGATGTCACGTATAGCGACCGGCTTCCATATTCGCCCCGAGGAGTTGACTATCTTTCGATGGTTGAGCTTGCGCGCGATCTCATTGATCGAGCAATTCTGGTCCAAGAACATGTTGTAGATGTCATGAACGATCGCCAACTCCTGCGGCGGACCTGGCACCAAAATTGTTCGATCTGTCGTGATTGCCTTTCGATCTCCGGCGCTCATCATCAATCTTGCCCTTCCGCTATCATCTACAGCAAGACGTCGCAGGCCGTATCCGGGGGAAGAGCCGACGTAGAATCCCTTTGAAACACTCCGACATTGACCGGCAAATACTTTTGCAGAGAGCTCTCGACTAAATTCTCCAGCCATCGCACGTTTGATGTTTTTGAGCAGTGTCGAAAGCAGACTTCCATCGTTGATAAACTGTTCGGCGCAATACTCGACCGTTACACCGGCTTCTTTGCAGAGAAACTCGTAATATGCGCTCTCATCGGCATCCTGAAAGCGTCCCCAACGGCTGACATCGTAGACCAGAATCGTACTGAAGTTGGCAAAACCGGATCGAACATCCTGCATCAAGCCGCGAAGCGCCGTGCGCCGCTCAATTCCAAGTCCGCTTTTGCCAGCGTCCTCATAGCTGCGTACGATTGTGAGACCTCGCCTGGCCGCATACAGAGCAATTGCTTCAGACTGATTTGCAATCGAGTAGATCTGCATGTCGGTTGACATGCGCACGTATTGAGCCGCGCTATTTTCGAGCAGGAGCATGCGCGATCAAACCGCCAAAGGATGAAGGTGTTACCAAGACGCTTGGTACAATTAGGTTCGACACTGCGATGTAAGTTACTCAACTGGAACCATTGCGGAATCAACGAACATTTGTCCGCGAACCGTGATCGCCGCCCCGTTTGACATTGCCGATTTTCGGAATATAATCCTAGACAACAATTTGAGGATTTGCGATGGGCCCAGACGAAGTAGACATCCGCTTTTGGCCGCTGAGGGTAATGGTGCGCGGCAACCGCGCTGTGGCTGCGTTGCGATGGCCACTTACCATCGCGTTGATCGTCCTCGCGCTCACCCTTGGCATCGCAGTGGGGTTCCACCTTTGAGGTTTTATGGAATGCACCCCGCGCCCAATTCGAAGATGTGGGCGAAGGCTGCCCAGATCCGCGTTCGAGCCAGGGACGACACCCGGCAGCGTCAGGTTTGGGGATAGCTTTACTGCGAGCTACCGTACATTCTGCGCGCTCATTTCACGCCTCGGGATGTCATCCAGAGATCGAGTGCCGAGTTGAGAGGATCAATCCCCCTGCTCTTCCACCAATTTTCTTCTCTGCCAACGCGATGGTTTTCGCGATGATGTGCTCGGCAAAGCGGTACGACAAATTCGTCGCTTGTTTTTCGCCCCAATGCGCGTGGTTGGGGGAAGCGCAGATGATGGGCGTCCGAGGGAGATCGTTCGCAGATCAAACAAGGCTGCGAGGCGACAAATCGTAGGTGGGCTTTGTCACGATGGCGTCGAGGCTCGCCAAGCGTAAGCTCGCTCTTGTCGATCTTCGGATTCTCGATTGGATCGGCGGCCGGCTCTGTCGGGATAGCTTCAATAACCCCCGAAGGGGGTATGACACCTTCCCTGCTTCCGTTACCCCTCCTTTTCTTCGGATTCCTTCTCTGTTTCTTTGATGATCCAATCGGTGCAGTACCTGAAGGCGTTGATTGAGTATCGTCGCTCGGCTTGCGCTCCGAGACCGACGGGCGCGCAGTTGTCTCCGTTGCTTGATCTTGAAGCTCAGCCATCTTGTCCGTGAATGCTTGTTCTATGAGCTTGGCATCGCTCGCCACGAGGCGGTTTTTTGCTTTAAGAATGTCTGTGGCGCGTACCTGCAGATCTTCGATCGTGGCCAAGGCATCGATCCAAGATTGAATTTGAAGCCGCCTTGAGCATGAAGTGTCGGTATCCACAACAGCTGCTTGCGTTTTACTCCGGGTCGTGGGAGCCGAAGCAGCATCAGCATGCTGAGAATTTCCATTCTGGGCAGGTTCAATCCTCCGGCTGAGTTCCGGATTTTGCAGATCGGGCGCATCCAAATCATCTTCGCCCGCGATGCCAACGAGGGTGAACAAGGCATAGCGCCGTGCGTAAGTCAGGGCTGCTCCCATTCGTCGCGGCGCGGCGGTGTCCGACAGCTGGCAGACTGGCCAGTCCGACGAAATCCATTCCCCTGAGGTATGCATCAGGATCGTCGTCAGATTGACCAAACCACTCGCCCGATCGATGTCGGTCGTTTGGGCGACGGCAATCTGCTGGCCGCCTAACGTTTTGCGAACAATCTCGAGACCACTCGACAGCGACGCATACCGAAACGTCTGGGGGTTATCGCCTCGGTTGTTGTGATGGATCAGGCCAACCAAGGATTTTTCCGGGTTGGAGAGTTCGGTCTGGGCCTTGGCCAGAGCGGTCGCGATCGCGGCCACGCTTTCACTGGAGCGATGCATGGCCGCCCTCCATGTCGACCAGATCAAAGGTCACCGCGCCGGATTTGGAGCGTTTGGCTCGGATGCCACGCCCCATGGCCTCCTTGGCGTCGTCCGGCATGAGCACTTTGAGCTCGGTCTTGGCCCGCTCGTGGTTGAGATGAGCGTTTCGTGTTTCAAGGTAGAGAGATGCGAACTCGGCCCAGGAGTTGGACGCGTTCATATCGACCACCCGGACGGCTTCGATCCGCGGCTTCGGTGGTTCGCAGTCGAACAATGCCGGCGGCTCACCCGTCTTGACCGCGCGCCAGAAGGCCTTCTCTGCGGCAATCAGGACAGTTTGGTAAATCGGATCGGCCTCGATCGCCAGTTCCACCCATTTGCCGCCACCACTGATGATCGAGAGCACCGACGTCCTGGTCTCGGCGACCAACATGTTGTGTTGAAGCTGGGCCATATGTTTCTCCGCGGCGGCCCCCTCCGAGAACGACCACGGCAGCATGAATTTGGCTTCAAAGACCGCGCCGGTTGCTTCCACCAGCCCATCGAGGGTGGCCGCCATCCAGGGAAATGCCCGGTGAATGGTGTGGCGCTGAACGGCCACGATGCGATGCCCGGACTGACGTTCGAACCAGCGGCGATTGAGGTCCTCCGTCACAAGACCCAGCTGGACAATTAACTCACCCGAAAGATCCAATCCGGCGACCTCGCCCCGCTTTTCCTTCCAGAGCCGCAGCAACGCCTTCTCGTCCTTGCCCATAATGATACGGGCGTCCGATCCACCGATGAAATAACGCCGGTCGATGCTATGCGATTGTTTCTTTTGCGAAATTGACATTGGTTAGCCTCTAGTTGCGGTTTTGAGGTAAGTATGAGTTTGCCTATGTACGATCATCCAATCAACATTTTATATTGAACCATGCAGAAAACTTCATGTCAATTGGAATTGTGTATTCGATAACCGCGGGCCAGTGCCGCGCAGCGCGCGCGTTGCTGAACATCACGCAACCGGCCCTCGCCGAGATGGCGGGCCTTGGACTGTCGACGATCGTGGATTTTGAGAAGTCCCGGCGTGATGTGTCACGGGACGCCGTTCATGCCATCCAGAAGGCGCTAGAAGGCGCCGGTGTTCAGTTTATCTCGCGAAATGGTGCAGGACCTGGCGTGCGCCTGCGCAAATAGTACACACGAGGTGGGGGTTGCTACACCAAAAGCGCGGAAATCCGCGCAGGTATCTCAGCCTACACCACCGGCCAAAAGACAAAGACGATGTCTAAGCTGATAGAAGCTTGATTACCTGCCGAGTCGTATCGCCGATAGCCGCGGCCCCGACTCTGTCTCGATGATGACGCGTGCAGTTTGGCCGGACTTGAGTTGCGCCAACAGCGGAGCCTGATCGCGCGGCATGATCAGCCACGCTGGCGCCGTTACAGATGCAATATTGCGGGGATCGATGCAGCGGATCGGCACCCGCGCGTAGAATAGCTGATTTGTAGCGAGATCAGTGCAGAGCGCCGGAGCCGGATCGGCGCGTATGGCGAGCTCGATGGCCTGGCCCGCAATGCGCGACGCTCCAAACCGATCCGCAAACAGTGGCACGACCACATTCGCAAGCGCGATCTGGAAAGCAGCCAGCGCGCAGACGCCAACCACCATGATGCCTCGCAGGCGTGCATACGCTGTTCCCGCAAGTGTATCCCAAGCGAATCCGGCAAGCACCGCGAGCGCGGGGACCCATGGCATCGCATAACGGCTGTTCGAGCCCGGCCAAATCACCACCGCGATGGTGCAAATGCCGGCATAGAGCGCGAGGGGCAATGCGACCGGCGGAACGTCCGCGCCGGACTTATTGCGCCCCGCGTGCCACATCAGGAAGGGTGCCAGCAGAATGGACGGCAGCACCTCAACAATAAGATTGAGAAAAACCCACGTATTCTGCACCAGATAGTCCACGAGGCTGGGTGCGGAGTGCAAGCGCGCGTAACTGATCCACGTCGCTTCATCGCCAGGCTGATAAACCGCCACCGCCCAAGCAATGGTCGCCGCTGCAGGCATCGTCAGACAAACAAACAGTCCAGGAATGTCGCGCCAACGGCGAATGACGACGACATAGGCGGAAACACCGAGCGCAAAATAACCGACGGGCTGCGGGCCTTTGGCCATTGCCAGAACGGCTAGTAGCAGTCCGCATCCGATCCAGCGCCAGAAACCGATACGTCCAGCTTCAACACCATTCCACCACAGAACAAAGGCCGCGAAGGAAAGTAACGTCACCAGCGTATCCGGCTCCGCAATCGCCAGCTTCTGCAGCAGCATCGGCGAAAACATGAAGAACAGCGCAGCAAGCAGCGATGCATTGCGGCTGGCATATCGCCGCGTCAGCGACTGGACCAGCAGCGCGGTCAGTACCACCGCGATCATCGCAGGCAACCGCGCGGAAAACTCATTGACCTCGCCTGTGACCGCCGCAACTCCGGCGATCAGCCACGGCAGCAGCGACGGCTTTTCGTTCCAGCGAGTTCCATAGACCTCAGGCTGAAGCAGGTTGCCGTTGGACAGAATGTCCCGCGCGATCTCGGCGTTCGTCCCTTCCTCCCAAATGAACGATCGCACCGAAAGGTTCGGAAACACCGCAATTGCCCAGAGGCAGACGATCAGCAGCGGAGCAGCCCCTCGCCATGCCATCAGCGAGGACAGCCAGGCGGCCATGCTTCGCATCTCAGCGGGCCGCACGCGGCGGGACAAGAAGCCCGGTAATCCGCGCCGGGACGCCCGCCGAACCCCACCACCGCGGCTGAACCACGAAATCGAAGCTGATGGCTCCAGGCGCGGCCGGCGCGACCTGGTGCTTCAGCCAGACCTGACAGGTTTCCTCGTCCGGAAGGCATATCGTCGCCCAGCCCTCCCGCAGCGCCGCCTCGGAGGGCGTTTGCCAGACATATTGCTGATTGAAGGGTATGACGAAAGCAGGATGATCCGGGGCGTAGAAGGCCAGCGCCGTTGCCAGCTTGTCGCCGCTGACGGTTTTCAGGGGACTGGACGAGATCTGACGCCAGCGCTTCATCACCTCGGCCGCGGCAGGACTGTAGTAATTGCGCCCCTCGCTGAACGGGTGCCGGTTCCGGTAATAGGCATGCGCAGGAGCAAGCAGAACCACCGCGATCAGGGTAAGCGCAAGCACGCCCGCCGCCAGCCTCCGCGTCTCGGTCCGGCTGACCGGAAACTTCGCGGCACAGACCGCGACAAGCACAAAGGCAAATAGCCCCGGTGAGGCCCAGACTGCGCTAAGCGAGTTTCCAAGCATCAGGCTGACGGCAGGCGGGGAAATGATCGCACCTACTGCCACCAAAAGAAGCAACATCAGGCCTGGATCCAGCCGCCTCAGCCCTTTGAGATAGTCCCCGGCTCTCGTGCGGATCATGACGGCCCAGACCAGCCCCGGCAGTGCCAGGGTGGCTGCGAGCCCCAACAGGAAGATCAGGCCGGACAGGAAAGCGCGGCCCATGGTGAGGCCGCCATGGGTCGCCAGCGCGTAGCCGAAAGGACTGATCCCCGAACTGAGCATCCAGTGAATGTGAGGCGCCAGGAGCGGCAGGCCTGCGACCGCAGAAATCCAGGGCGCCGGCGACGCAAAGTAGGTCCGGCGCGCCGGGTGACAGATGGCGGCGAACGCGAACCCGAAGACCAGAAAAGCGGAATAGTACTTGCCAAGGATCGCAAGAGCAGCGGCCAGTCCCGCCGCCACGGCCCATCCGGCGTGCCGTGTCTCAAACGACCGCAGGAAGCAATAGATCGCAAGCGGCCAGACCGCGAACAACACCGAATTCGCATTGAAGCGCTGCGCCTGGAATTGATAGACCGGCAGCAGCAGCAACAGCAGCAGCACAATCGCGCGCTTGTCGCCTTGCGCAAACCGGCGCGCCGTCAGATCGATGATCCAGAGCGCGATCGCGGAATTTGTCATCGCCAACAGGTGGAACGACCAGTCCCTGATGGGAAAAACCATCGTCCATGCGTGTGTCACCCAGCCCATCAAGGGCGGATGCTTGGCGCCGCCCCAGTCCAGCGTTCGCCCAATCGCCCATGCTTCGATGACATCCGGATGCAGATCGGCGTTCAGGTACGCAATGCCGAGAAATGCCGTCCACAAAGCGGCGAAGAGCGCGAGGAAAGCCGGAATTCCCCAGCCTTCCTCCACACCGTCGAGCCACGTATCGAGAAACGAGGCCATGGCGGCGTCATCTCACCTGCTGCGGCAGCGTTCAGCCGCGGCCCTTAGCCGTATCCGACTATTCCGGTGAGGGTCAATACTGACAGGATTTCTGCGCCGCCCCGGGGCCTTGCAAGGCCCGACACGCGGCTTCGATTGCTATATTCATCTTCGCAAAGACACGCGAATCTACACGGCATCGAGGCACACCATCGTCATGCCCAATCGGGATCACTCCAGCCTGCGGCGCGGCCCCGTGCTCGCCGTTCTTGGGCTTGCTCTGCTGCTGCCGGTGCTGCTCGCCATCGTCGTGTTTCCGACCGTGATGTATGATACGCGGGAGCTGATCGCATGGGGCCGCGAATTCCCGATCGTCACGCCGTTCCATCCGCCGATGATGGTCTGGATTGGCGGGACTGTTGACAGGCTCTTTGGCACGTCCGCCGCGGTCATGATCCTGACCGGACAACTCCTGATCGCGATCGGACTCGTTTATTTCTATCGCACGCTTCGGCTGGCCACCACGCGCGACAACGCCCTGCTCTTCACGTTCCTGTACGGCACATCGTCCTATACGATCTTCGCACCCCTCTCCTTCGCGCTCAACGCCGACATCCTTCAGCTCACATCGTGGCCCGCTGTTGTCTTTCACTTTCTTCGCGCGGTCCAATCCGATCGCATGCGTGACTGGATCGCGTTCGGCTTCTGGTCCGCCGTGGCTCTGCTGACAAAGTACAATGCGGTGGTGCTGTTCTTCGGAATGGCGAGCAGCATTCTTCTTTTGCCAGACTGCCGGCGGGTGTTGAAGCGCCCCGGTTTTTACGCTGCGATCGCGACGGGCGTGGCGCTGATCCTCCCTCACGTCGTTGCCGTACTGAGACATAGCGCTGCGTTCGAATATGGGCTCGACCATTTCGACTTTCAAAATCCACTCTCGCAACGGCTGGCGGGCGTCGTCGAACTTCTCGCGGGCTATCTGACCTTCGCAATTCCCGGATATGTGTTTGTCGCGATCGGCCTATGGAAGGGTTTTCTGAAAATCCACGCCCCGGAGTCTGACCTGTTTCCGGCATCCCGTTTTCTGCTTTTTACGGCAGTGTCTGCCCATTTGGCTCTGGTTATCCTGGTGATGGTGACCGGGCTCAACTTCCTGGCGCGGTTCGCTGCGCCCTACATCATGCTGACGTTCCTCGCCGCCGCGCCGCGCATGGAATGGAGCCAATACTGCAAAAGCTGGGTTGAACGCAGCGTAGTGCCTTCCATCGCCGGGCTCTACCTCGTCGCTGGCATCGCCGTTGCCGTGGTCTTTACGGCATTCGCAAGCCACAGCGCGATGCAGGAACCCACCGCTGAAGCGGCGCGTCTGATCCTCAAAGATTGGGACAGTGAGTATACCTGCGGACCCGCCTACTTCATTGGCGGCCGGCAAGCCACCTACGGCGTCGGGATCGAGGCCGGACGCAACGTGACCACGCTCGCATATCGGGAAATCGCCGGAGCGGCCTGGTACGATGACGACAAGCTCCGCAAGGGCGGCGCCGTCGTGATCGACACCGATCCCGAGTTCAAGGAGCGAATGGCGAAATTCCTGCCGGGAAAGACGTATTCAGCCGAGAGCAGCGTCACCATTCCGCTCAGACGGACATGGACTGGAAAGCAGTTCATCTTTCCCTATCGTTTCATCGCGCCACAGGGATGCTCGCGCTGACCGAAGGCGAAGCCGTAACGCGATTCGCCGAACTGGAGCGTCAATTCAAAATGCGCCGATAGGCATCGATGACCAAACCGGCACTCCGCTGCCAGTCAAACTCGTGCGCGCGGGTGATCCGTGCTGTCCGGCCCGCGGGATCCATATGATCGGCGCTATCGAGCGCAGCCTTGAGCGCGCCGGTCCAGCCGTCCACATCGAGAGCGCCAACCCGCCGGCCGGCGTTTCCGGAAATTTCATCCATTGCGGTATCTGCGCTGTGCGCCACAGGCGTCCCACATGCCAGCGCCTCAACAACCGGCATTCCAAATCCCTCATAGAGCGACGGCGCCAGCAGCAAACGCGCGCCCTCGTAGAGATTCCGCAATTGTGGATCGGTCACGTCATGAACGAAACGAACCGAGCCATCCCTGACCAGCGCCTCAGTCTGTTCGGGCAGATCGAGATTGCCCCACCCCCTTCCGCCTGCGAGCACGAGCGGATACCGGGCACGGTCCGGCGGCAGCAACTGCGAATAAGCCTGGATCACGGTTCGAATGTTCTTGCGCGGCTCATGCGTCCCCACGACGAGGAAGAATTCTCCGTACTTCAGATCCAGCGTATCGAGCCCGGGCTGCGTCCTCTCTTTACCCAGCGGTGAAAACAGCGACGCCGCGGCTGGCGGCGCGACGAGTATCTGCGCAATTGGATAGCCGAACAGGTCGGCGATTTCCCGCCTGCTGAAGTCCGAGATGGTCTGCACCAGAGGTGCGCGTTCGACCGTCTGCCGTAGCGGTTCCAGCCATTTGACACGATCGCCCGGATGAAATTCCGGATGCCGAAACGTCGAAAGATCGTAAATCACCGGCAACACCGGAACACCGGGATCGGTCAGCGGCCTGAAATTGAATGCATGAAACAAGTCGAGCGATTGCTTCTGCACCGAGGACACGAACTTCTTCCGGCGCATCTCGCGATGGATCGCGGCCGCTCCGCGCAGGCCCGGGAGACGGGCGGCGCGGTCGCGCACGTGGCGTCTGACACGGGTGTAAGAGCTCAAAGGCTCCCCGGTGTCAACTTGCTTGCGCTGTGCGATTTCCTGTACGGACGCAAGGTCGAACCTGCGCCAGACCGGCCCCCGGAATCCTGAAAAGCTCAGTTCGGAATCCAGTTCCAATGCACACCGAACGATGTTGAACGTATAGTTCGCCACGCCCGTCATCGGGCCGCTCAGGATACTGGATTCAAAACCTACGAGCATCGGGGCGATGGAACTCACACGTTGGAAGCCGCTCAGTTATCGGATATTCGGTCTGCGGTACGGAAGATATGACGGGACTGCATTCGCGACACTATCGTAATACACCGATCAGTACTCGTGGGCATGGTACAGTGCGACGACTTCCTCAACCGGACCGAAGGCCCTCACGCTTCCCCGGTCCATCCAGATTCCCTTGTTGCACCAGCGGCGACAGACATCGAGGTTATGCGACGCGAGTACGAGAACGCTCGCTTTCTTAACGAAAGAATCTATGCGTTCCTCTGCCTTGGCCATGAAATGCGCGTCGCCCGCCGAAATCCATTCGTCCATCAGCAGGATCTCCGGCTCGTAGCAAGTTGCTACGGCAAAAGTCAGCCGCAGGATCATGCCTGACGAATAGGTCCGCACCGGCATGTCGAGATAGTCGCCGAGTTCGGTGAACTCAACGATGTCCGGCAGGAGGCGATCGACTTGCCTTGCCGAAAGGCCGAGCAAGAGACCACGAATCCGGATGTTGTCGTAACCGCTGAGGTCGCTGTCGATACCAAGTCCGATATCGAACATCGGGGAGATCCGGCCATGAATTTGCACGGTGCCAGCGAACGGCTCGTAGATGCCCGCCATCACCCTCAAAAGCGTTGTCTTGCCGGCGCCATTGGCGCCGATCAGAGCGAGCCTGTCGCCCTTATCCAGCGACACCGATACGTCGCGCAACGCGTCGATGGTGATGCGGTCATTCGCGTCGCGGGCAATGCGCCCAGCGGAACTCCGCGAGAGGATCGCCTTTTTCAGCGAACGCGACCCGCCGTGATAAACCGGAAAAGACACGTTCACGCTGTCAAGACGAAGAAGCGTCCGTGGCCCGTTGATATCGTGAGACTGCAACATCGGTCTACACCCAGTACGAAATGCGAGCGCGGAAACGGATGAAGAAAGCAATCGCAAACATCGCGTTCAAGAACGTAATGAGGGCCGCCGCAAAATAGTTCGCTGCCGATGGCAGTTGCCCAAGCAGTGGCGCGCGCGCGATCTCAATAAGGTGAAAGAACGGATTGAAGGTCACCACGCTGGCATGTTCACCGAGCAATTCAGGTTTCCACATGATGGGCGTCACAAAGAAAGCGATCTGGATGAAGCTTGCAATAAGCTGGGGGATGTCTCGGAACCGCGCCGACATCATGCCGAGATACATACTTGCGAGCGCGCCATTCAGCGTCACCAGCAGGAATCCCGGAATTGCGTAGAGCGCCACGCTGCCGGGCCAAATTTGGAAATAGATGAGGATGCCAAAGTAGATGACGAAGTTATGCGCGAAGATAATGACCCTGCTCCACATAAATCGGAGTACATAGACCGAGTACGGCAAGCGGATTTGCTTGATGTAGGATTCCGCGCCTGTAAACAGCGTCCCGGCTTCGGAAAGAATGGAGCTGATATAACCCCAGACCAGCAGCCCGACGCAGAGGAACGGCATAAAGTCGCGCAGCTCCGCCTTGAAGATCTTGGAATAAACCAGACCGAGGGATACGACCATGATCGCCATGCTGGCGGTGAGCCAAAGCGGGCCAAGCAGCGAGCGCCGATAACGCTGCAAGATATCGTTCCAGCCGAGCTTGCCCCAAAGAGCCCACAGGGAGAGGCCATCAACGGCGTCCTGCAACGCCATTTGCGCCTGGTTGCGCATCTGCCTCTGCCCAGCCATCAACATCGGATACTCACTTGTCCCTGTAGCACGTCAGCAGCCATCGCTTACCGAGTCGACCGGCGCCGTTGAACGGCCTCTTTATAGACGTCTTGCATGCGAGATAAAAACAGCGGCTGGCTGAATTCGGCATAGGCACGCTCTTTCCCGGCCGCGCCAAGCCTGGCGGCGAAGTCGGGCTGATCCAACAGCCGGCGCAGCGCCTCAGCGAATTCGACCGGCTGGCCCGGCGGAACGGTCAACCCCTCCTTGCCGTCGCGCGCCACGTTTGGCACCGCTGTCGCAAGATCTGTATTCACAACCGGCTTGCCGGCGGACATCGCTTCCAGCTGAACGATCCCGAAAGCTTCAGCTTCCGTCACTGATGGAAATGCCAGCACCTTGGCGGCATGAATGTACTGCTTGACTTCGTGTGGCTCCAGGACGCCCACAAACTTCACCCGATCGACGATGCCGAGTTCCGCCGCAAGCCTGTTGAGATCGGCCTTGAGCTGACCTTCACCAATGATGACCGCATAAGCATCGACGTCCTGCATTGCGCGCAGAAAGACCTCATAACCCTTGTAACTGACCAGCCTGCCGACCGCGACCACAAGCCTCGGATGTTGCTTCTGCAAGCTATCGGCGGCCTCTCGCTGCGCTGAACTTAATTCGCCCCAGTACGTCACGTCGCATCCATAAGGAACAACGACGCATTTGTCGGCAAAATCCTTCAGAAAAGGAGACTTCTCGACGATGGCCTGATCGGAAACCACAATCGTATCCGCGCGCTTCAGTGAGTGCCGGATGAACGGAGCCAACAATCGCATCAGGCGGAGACGACCGATCACTTCCGCATGCCAATGCACGATCAGAGCCGGATCTTTCGACATCAGCGGAACACCCAGATCCGTCAACGGAAAGGGAGCATGATGAACGACAATATCGAAGGCCTTTGCCCGTTTGACGAACCTGAATGGGTAAGCCGGAGCTAACGGGGTCGACATGGCCGTCCCGATGGATGCGACCGCCTCGACGTTCACTCCTTCGAAATTATACTTGCGCGCGAAGCCGCGTTCGCGCGCGACAAGGACCTCTGTCGCAAATCCAGATCGCGAAAGTTTCGCCAGCATCGCTATGACGGAGGGAATGCCGCCATAAATGCCCGGCAGATAAACCTTGTAGGCGTGCAGAACCCGCATCAACATTCAACGCTGCGGCGGCCCTTACTAGGTTCCCCGCTCTGTGGTGCGTTATTCTGAATGAAATCGATCTGTGCTCTAACCATTATGGAAACCAGCTCACGAAAATTGACCTTTGGCCGCCAATTCAGCACGGAGCGAATCTTGGCCGTATTGGCGCGCGTATAGTGACTATCGACTTTTCGAAGCAAACCCGGATCGACGCCGACATGGTCTGTCCATTTGCGGCCGACCAGACCGAACGCCTCGTTGCAAAATTCCTCGATCGAGTGATCTTCCCCGGTGCCTATGACGTAGTCATCCGCGGTATGATGCTGGACGATCAATTGCATCGCCTCCACATAGTCACCCGCAAAACCAAAATCGCGCCGCACGCTCAGATCACCCAGGGCGATTTTTCCATCGCGCAGTATTGGCTGACCTCGCTCATCCGTCTCCGATGTCTCGGTCAGACCAATCGAGACCGCGGCCGCCGCATAGGCAATTTTCTGCGACACGAATGAAAGTGGACGTTGTGGGCTTTCGTGGTTGAACAGAATCCCCGTCGAGGCGTGAAGGCCGTATTGCGTCCGGTACGCGCCGACGATGCGATGGGCATAAAGCTTCGCAGTACCGTATGGAGATTTCGGGACGCACGATGTCTGCTCATTCTGGATACGGTCGGCACTGTCTCCAAAAATCTCGGACGACGAAGCCTGGAATAACCGGCAGCCTGGTTTGTACCTGAGCAGCAGCTCGCAAATTTGCTGCGGCAGAAATGCATTTACTTCAGCCGTCTCCCGCGGCAATCCCCAGCTCAGGACTGGCCGAGAGACCGCGGCAAGGTTGTAAATCTCGTCAGGCATCACGCCTGCAATCAGCGAATCGAGAAAATCGCCATCGGTGGGGTCGCCGACATACCAGTGCGCACCGTCATGATGGGGATGGGTCTGGCGGCGTGACTGAGCGTGTACGATACACCCCTGCTTGCGGAGTAAATCGATAAGGTAATAGCCGTCTTGGCCGGAGGCTCCGGTCACCAGTATTGTTCTTTTCACGGCATCCCCATATTCCGGACCAATATAGCGGCAGCGATCTCAATCAGACATCAGAAAATTCTCTTCCAAACGTAAGAAAATCTTCTTTGAGATCGGCCTGAAATCTCTTTGAGATCGGCCCGCCTGGGCAGGAGCGGCTGGCGATGTATCTCTTACTTATTCGTTGTAATTGAAATGTTTGAAACCATGCTGCTTCACGAGCTCGTCTCGCTGAGCAACCTTCATATCTTCTCTCATCATCTCAGTAACGAGTTCGACAAAAGATGTCTTCGGCGACCATCCAAGTTTACGGTATGCCTTCGCCGGATCTCCCAACAGCGTCTCAACCTCGGCGGGCCGGAAGTAGCGCGGATCGACTTCGACGATACACCGTCCGGTGGCAGCATCGTATCCTTTTTCATCGACGCCCTCTCCTTCCCAGCGAATGGCAATATCGACTTCCTTCGCCGCGACCTGGAGAAACTCGCGAACCGAGTGTTGTTCGCCGGTTGCTATGACGTAATCCTCGGGTGCGTCTTGCTGCAACATCAACCACTGCATCTCCACATAGTCGCGTGCATGTCCCCAGTCGCGAAGCGCGTTCAGATTCCCTAGATAAACTTTCTCCTGAAGGCCAAGTTTGATACGAGCGAGCGCTCGCGTGATCTTTCGCGTGACGAATGTCTCGCCGCGAATTGGCGATTCATGATTGAACAGAATGCCATTGCACGCAAACAGCCCGTAGGCCTCGCGATAGTTCACGGTAATCCAGTACGCATACAGCTTCGCAACAGCATAAGGCGAGCGAGGATAGAAAGGCGTGGTCTCTTTCTGAGGCACTTCCTGAACAAGCCCGTACAGTTCCGAGGTCGAAGCTTGATAAAACCGGGTTTTCTTCTCGAGTCCGAGAATGCGGATCGCTTCTAGAATACGAAGCGGACCAAGCGCGTCGGAGTTCGCCGTATACTCCGGCTCCTCGAAGGACACCGCGACATGGCTCTGTGCCGCGAGATTGTAGATCTCGTCCGGCTGAACTTCCTGAACGATGCGGATGAGGCTCGAGGAATCGGTCAGGTCGCCGTGATGGAGCGTCAGGTCATAACCCTTGTCATGCGGGTCATGATAAAGATGATCGATACGATCAGTGTTGAAGAGCGACGTGCGCCGCTTGATCCCATGGACCGAATAACCTTTGGATAACAGCAATTCCGCAAGGTATGCCCCGTCCTGGCCAGTAACCCCGGTTATTAGCGCAACTTTTTGCAACATTCTTACGGATTCTCTCAAAGAGCTACTGGGCCAAGAGTGCGGTCGGTTGAAGTATTCAGCTTGCGAATTCATCGGGCATCCGCACCGGCATCATCCGCTTGCCCCATCCATTACGGTTATCGTGCGGCTGGAAGGACATCAAGGTCGCGCAACAGTATCATCGAATTATTTACTCACCCTGAATAATCCTGTATCGTGAAGGGGTTAGTCCAGCGGACCGTTATTTCGACACTGGCCAGATGCTAGCGCATCAAGAAAGTCCGATGACACCTCGCTCGCAAGCAGGGCGTGTGCCGGTTTGCCGGGAAGATTTGTCCAGCCGTCACCAAAAACGACGTGATCGTAATCGCCGAAAGCGGCTGTCGAAAATTTGATGATCCGGAAATTCGGCAAACGAAGGCCCAAACTACGGCACAACGAATAAATTCTGGCTCTGCTGCACGCCTCGGGTGAGGCGAACGTGACGTCGTATTTGCGGGCAAGCGTTTCTGCAATCTGTAGAAGCTCTTCGCACTCCGCAGACATTCTCATCGACGTCGATGAGCATAGAAGGATGCGTTTACGGATTTCGAGGTCGTCCCGTTCCTCAGGCTTCTCAACAAGCGGCTCAAAAGCCGGCAACGACACTTCGGAAGTCTGACGAGTATCAAGATACCTCTGCCACCGACCGAGGAATTTATGATGGTTCGCCGCCACGACATTATTCAGTTCGGGGGACGACCAGACTTTCGACGATGTGCTGTTTTCATGATGATACGCATCAGCGTCGGCGCAAAAGTAGGTGTAAAGGCCGATGGAGCGGAGCCGCAGCGCGAGATCGACATCCTCAAAATAAGCAGGGTCGAACAACGGATCGAAACCACCGATGCTCAGAAAGACATCCTTTCTGAGCAACAGACAGGCTGCGGAACAGTAATCTACGACATGATTGCCCTGCTCGAACCGATTGTCGATCAGAACGCCGCCATTGCCCTGCCGCAACGGCCATCCGGACGGGAGAATGAACGCGCCAGCCTCTTGCACACGACCATCGGGATAAAGCAATCTGGGCCCTGCCGCACCCGGAAAGAATTCGTCATCAAAGACCCGAAGAAGTTTTGCGAAGGTGCCCCTTGTGAGAACGACATCGTTGTTCAGGAGTAAAATATACTCGCCGTGGGCCGCCTCGGCCCCAATGTTGTTAGCCTCGCCAAAATACAGATTCTCGTTGAGCGAAATTAGCCTGACCGATGGCGGAATTTTACTTCTGAGCAGTTCCCAATCCGATTCGGAACTGCCATTGTCGACAACGATAATCTCGTAAGGGATGGCCGCTTCGTTTTGAATCACGCTGTCGATGCAATTCACAGTCAACGCGCATCCGTTCCAGTTCAGAATGATCACGGAGATCTTCAGGGATTCAACACCTGGATTAGCCGCAACGACTGTGTGTGCGTCAATCACGAAAAATTTTTTCCGATCCAGCCACCGATCGCCCTCAGTGGGGCCGTCAATCGCCAGCTCGTTGAGGAGCGCAGCAACGCTATCTCATCTTGCAGACGTTTACGCTCCGCATCGGCATGACTATCCTTCGCCAGCATCAGGTTGAGCTTCGCCCGGAGCTCTGTGACCTGCAGCTTCAATTCGTTCAGCTGAGATGAACTGCCTTCCATACGATCCCGGACTTGGTGCTGCCAGACAGGCGGCTTACGCAACAACCTATCGCGAATAATGATACCTTCTACCGCACAAAACGCATAGCGTCAGCATATAGCGTCTGGCGATAATCAACGGCGCCTATTGCGGTGATGCCTTGGTCAGACAGTAAACACTTCAGGGCCGCGGATGGTGTACAGTGAACGGCTTGCTGCTTGCGGGTTCTGCGGCTAGGTTGCGAATGTATTGACCGTAGCCGCTCTTTCCAAGCGCAATGCCGAGTTTCTCCAACTGGTTGCGATCGATGTATCCTTGATTGAACGCGATCTCTTCGGGACAACAAATGCGAAATCCCTGCCGTCGTTCGAGGGTAGCGACAAAATCGGCAGCATCGCGAAGTCCATCGGGCGTCCCAGTGTCAAGCCAGGTGAACCCGCGTCCCATACCCTCGACGGCGAGCTGGCCGCGCTCCAGATACATCCGGTTCAAATCTGTAATTTCCAGTTCTCCACGGGCCGACGGCCGAATATCGGCGGCGAAACTGGTCACCTGCTGATCGTAAAAATAAAGTCCTGTGACGGCAAAATTGGATTTCGGCATCGACGGCTTCTCTTCGATAGAAGTCGCATTTCCTTCGTCGTCGAAAGCAACCACGCCGTATCGTTCGGGATCGGTGACATGATGGGCAAACACCGTCGCGCCGTGCGGACGGGCGACGGCATTTGCAAGCAGATCCGGCAGACCGTGGCCGAAGAAAATGTTGTCCCCGAGGATCAGCGCCGAGCGTTCCCCTTCAATGAATTTGGCACCGATCGTAAACGCTTGCGCGAGCCCCTCCGGACGAGGCTGCAGGGCGTAAGAAATCTCGAGACCCCATTGATTGCCATCGCCGAGCAGCGCTTGGAAGAGGGGCAAATCCTGCGGTGTTGAAATGAGCAGGATCTCGCGAATGCCCGCTAGCATCAACGTCGTGAATGGGTAATAGATCATCGGTTTGTCATAAACCGGCAAAAGCTGCTTCGATATAACAAGCGTCATCGGATAAAGACGCGTACCGCTTCCACCCGCTAAAACAATGCCTTTCAAGATATGCCCCGCTCCTGTTGCCGCGACGCCATAAGCCGGTCTAAGCAACTTCCCAGCGAATGCTCCAGAGGCGGCAGCCGAACACCGAATGTCGTTAACAGTCGCGCTGTCAAAAGACGCGAATTGGCTGGTCTTGCGGCGAGCGTGGGATAATCGGAGGTGCTGATCGAGTCAACCGGGACCGCCTGGCCACCACGCTCCGCTGATGCTCTTACAATCTCGCGTGCGAAGCCACACCACGTCACCGCATCAGGGCCAGCCAGATGGGTCACGCCGGCAAATTCATCCCGCCATCCAGATTTATGCACTAAGTTTGCAACCGCGAGGATTGCGTCCGCGATATCCGGCGCGTGGGTCGGGCATCCAATCTGATCATCGACAACACTTAGCCTGCCCCGCTCGCCGGCAAGTCGCAGCACGGTGCGGACAAAATTGTTGCCAAACGGAGCATAGACCCAGGCGGTACGCAGAATGATGTGCCGCGGGTTCTTACTCGCAACCAGTCGTTCTCCGCCAAGCTTCGAGCGTCCATAGACGCTTTGCGGATTCACCGGATCAGCCTCGATATAGGGCGCCTCTTTTTTCCCGTCGAAGACATAATCCGTCGACAGGTGAATGACGGGTACACCGGACTCGGCAGCAGCGGCTGCCACTGCGCCCGCTCCGCCCTCGTTGAGCTCAAACGCCAGATCTAATTCAGATTCCGCCCTGTCGACGGCTGTGTAGGCGGCGGGGTTGATCACGATGTCAGGGCGAAATTCCGAAAGCGCAGTATAGATTGTCTCTGGACGCAAGAGATCAACCGCTGGTCTCCTTCCGCATTCAAGAACAACGTCTAGACGCTTCGCAGCGGCCTCGCGCAACGAACGCGCAACTTGCCCTTCGGAACCCATTACGAAAAGACGCATCTGAGCTACGCTTTCAAGAGACCAAGCCGTTCGCCGCTATAAACCTTCTCGCGCAGCGACTTCCACCAATCGGCCCGGTCGAGATACCACAGCACTGTTTTCTCGATGCCAGTTTCAAATGTTTCCTGCGCGCGCCATCCGAGTTCGGTTTCCAACTTCGTTGCATCGATTGCATATCGCTGGTCATGCCCCGGACGGTCCGGCACAAATTGAATCAAATCATGATGTGAGGTTTCGGCAGGACGCAAACGGTCCATCCAAGAGCAAATCTGACGGACAACCTCGATATTCTGCCGCTCATTACGGCCACCAATGTTGTAATTTTCACCGGGACGGCCGCGCGCCAGTATCACTCCCAAAGCGCGGGCGTGATCTTCCACGTGGAGCCAATCGCGGACATTTGAGCCGTCGCCATAGATCGGCAAGGTCTTTCGATCGAGCGCATTCAATATCACAAGCGGAATGAGTTTCTCAGGGAAATGATATGGACCGTAATTGTTAGAACAGTTTGAAATGATAACCGGTAACCCGTAGGTCCGATGCCACGCCTTGGCAAGATGATCGGACGCGGCCTTCGTTGCCGAATAGGGCGAGCTCGGATCATACGGAGTGAGTTCCGTAAAATATCCATCGCTATCGAGCGATCCATAAACCTCGTCTGTGGATACGTGAATGAAACGAAAGTCCCGGGCGCGCGCCTTATCCACTGAAGCAAGATAGTAGCGGGCGGCTTCAAGCAGCGTGAACGTTCCGTTAACGTTGGTTTTCACGAAAATATCCGAACCGGAAATGGAGCGATCGACATGGCTTTCGGCAGCCAGATGAATAACGGCGTCCGGGCGGTATTTCGCGAAGATCCCGCCCATGGCCTGCGAACTGCAAATGTCATGCTTCTCGAATGAGAATCTGGAGTTTGAAGCGATCGGCGCAAGCGAGGCCATGTTTCCCGCATACGTCAGCTTGTCGACAACAACGACCTCATGGCGCAGATCGAGAATGAAATGACGACAGACCGCCGATCCTATGAAGCCAGCTCCGCCTGTTACGATTATCCGCATTTCTAGTTCCTAGGTCTGCCAAAAAAATGCTGGCTTGGCATCTGCGAGAAGCGGCTGCCGACGGTCCTTGCCAGACAGAATAATCTCGGCTGCCGATAACCGCCAGTCGATCCCAAGGCCGGGATCATCCCACGCAATACCAGAATCGCATTCAGGAGAATAATAGTCCGTGACCTTATAAACGACCTCACAGTCCGGTTCGAGCGTGACGTAACCATGAGCAAAGCCCGGCGGCACCCACAATTGCCGCCAGTTCGCCGCCGACAATTCGACGGCGACGTGACGCCCAAAGGTGGGTGACCCGATTCGAATGTCGACACCGACATCCAAAATGGAGCCGCGCGCGCACCGAACCAACTTGCCTTGGGCGTGGGGCGGAAGCTGAAAATGCAATCCGCGCAGCACACCCCTCTGAGCGGAATAGACATGGTTATCTTGTACAAAAAAGGCGTCGATCCCAAACGAGCGCAAGATATCGGCGCGATATGTTTCCGAGAAAAAGCCTCTGACATCACCGTGCTTGTCTGATGTCACAAGCAGGGCGTCGGGAATATCCAATTTCTGAATCTGCATTCGCACCGTGCTCAATTGTTGCTAGTCAAGAATAGTGTGGGGGGAGGCATCTTGGCGAGCTTAAGCTCCAGCGCAAATCATGATGGATGAGGTCTAGCGAATCCACACAACACAACAATTCTGTGTTCACTTTCGTCGACCCAATCCAGATCGACTTGAACTGCCGCGCTAGTCAACAACTAGCAGGTAAAAACTGTCGACTCGTTTTTTTTCATTCTCTTTTGCCCAAGAAAACCACTCCAATATCTCGTGGGCAAAGGTTGAGTGCTGGATATGCAACCCAAACCATCGCATAGGTCAAGTAGTTGAATATCAAGGATTGTCCCGAGACATGAAAGATGCGCTCCCTCAAGCCTAATCTAGCTATGGGTAGCAAGGTTTCGACAAGAAGCGTTCTTAGATTGGCCAACTGACCTAGTTTTTGTAAATGGTCTGGGCTGAAATACCAAACGTGCGGAGATGGAAGATCTTTTTGCCATAACCGGCCAAACGGTTCGTGTATGCCCATGCGATCAAGCAAGTTTGCAATCCTGTAGAAGATGCCCCGCTGACTCGGACAATTCAAAACGAGGATGCCATCTGGCGCAAGCAGGTGGGCGCTTGCCTCAATTACGCCTCTTGCGCCAGGGATGTGCTCAAGAACATCGTTAAATACAATGACATCGAATGTTTCGCCGAGTTTGGTCTGACCAGGGAAAAATCCCTGCCGGACTTCAGCGCCGGTTCGACCTCGCGCTCTTTCAACAACATTCCCGTCTGGCTCTATTCCAATCGCGTGAAACCCTCGACCTATAGCATCTTCCAGCATTTGGCCGTGCCCGCACCCGACATCTAGCAAAGTGCCACCTTTGACGCCAAGCCGCGACAAGCCATCAAGTATCCGAGCATTATTCTGCTGACGAATCGGATCAAGACCCAGTTTCCGCGCATCTTCATCAATTGAGGTCGTTAATGCTTCTGCTTTGATGTTTGGCTCCAGCGTAGACGAAAGACAAGCACAAGTGGCGCACCGGAAGAGCCAATCATGGCGCAATCGGTAGATTCTTCCATTGCACACCTCGCAAAAGCGCTGACCATCATTCATGCAACTCCCCTCTGAAACGATCGCGGAAATCTTTGGCGCATAAGCGCCCTCGAAACTCGTCGCAATTACTCCGTCGATTGAAGCCATGTGGTTATGACTGATTTAGCGAATTATCGCCGACTACATCACACGGAACTATCCCGGATCTTGCTTGCTCTAAATTCCTCAGTCTGCTCTTGAAATGCTTTATAATTAGGACCTCCGCGCTTTTCATAAAGCAATCGACCGTGATGGGGGGGGCTGTCGACACGCATGGCATCAACCGGCTGAAGCAACTGCGTACCGTGCGCAATGTAATGCAGCACAACGAAGGGGCTTAAACCAAACATCGTCCTCTTCTGACTTCGATAATAAGTCAGGAGATGCAAATAACAAAAAAGCCGTCGCCATGGAATCTCAATCTGCTCGACAGGTCCATTCGTCACCAGCGGTTGAAACAGAGCAAATGGTAAGATAGAGGCACGTCTCTGTCGATAAAGTGTAAATTGATAGCTCCTGTCGAGAAGTCCTTCTTTTTTTGCAACTGCTAAGCCGAGAAGATGGACAGCATCGTGGTCTTGGTGCCCTCCTTCCCAAGCGTGCATTACAATTCTTTGGACGCCACTCAAATTTTCAAGAACTGTGTCTACGGCGACTTTGGCACGGTCAAGGTGTGCGATCAGATGGCCATCGGGAATGGCTTCGTTCGTTCCGATAAAATACATATCGTCAATCCGCACGCCGAGCTTGCATAAAACCGTTTTGGATTCCGTATTTCTAACTTCCGGTTTGACACCACGCGCACTCCCATCTGTAAGATAAACACAAACGGCCCTCCCCCCGGAGTTAACGACTCGATCGATTTCACCAAAGACGCCCATCTCATCGTCCTGATGAGCGAAAAGGAAAAGTGTGATCGGCGATTCAATAAGCATCAAAATCCAGGAAGGTGAACAGAATCGAAGCAGGATCGATACGATCAGACGAATTCTGAAGGTTGCGATATATGAGACGCAGAGGAGAAGGCTTAAGCCGATCCGGAATGGAAGCGGATATGCCATATCTAGCTGTACCAGCAGGCTCTAGCCCTAAGGATAAACATATCGGGGACTGCATTTTACGAGATTGACCTGCATCGCTGCTCATTCCCTCATCCAACAATGTCGCCCGTACGCTGATTAAGGGGTAACTCGTCTTGCCGACGACAGATAATGAATTTCTGCCACAGCTAAAACTTACTAAGGGGTTCGAGGGACTACGCTGGCGCCAAGCGAGATCTTCGCTAGTCCACACTCTTTCGAATTGAACATGTTCTTTGGCCTTTGCCCAATTGATGCGCAAGAAATCGCCTATACCAATTCGCGCATTCAGTCCTCTAACGTTCTGAAATCCGAGCTTGCGAGAAAAACCCGCAATGCTATTTGCGTTTGCAACACCATAAACGACCTCACACCCCTGTGACGCTGCACGGTCATAAGTTGCCATCGCAAGTTTTGTGAAGAGCCCCCTCCCCTGATAATCCGGATGCGTTGCCGTATTGAGCGAAAGAAGTGCCCGCACATTTGCACGGCCATGGACTCGCAGGGTTGCGGGTACACAAGCATAGTGCGCAACAACACGATCATGCTCGATGGCGTCCGTTCCGCAAACCAACCCAACGGGATTCTCAACATATTGCCAGCGAAGAAACTCTTCACTGTAGTGAGCCGCTCGCGGAAAACATTCACGAAACAGAGCAACGTATTGCGCTATCCTGCGCGGATCAATCGTGGCTGCTCTAAACTCCATGTATTCAATTTTCCTTATTGCTCTTTTCCTCGGCAATAGGCGGGATCGTTTCCAAACGTAACAACGGATAAAGCGGTTGGCGAGGAACGGAGTTTATATCATAATTCAAAAATGCAAGTATCAATTGAAAACCGATCAAGAGCGATACAACCGACACCATGATTGTGCCTGTGGCCGTAAACTCTCCAGCCATTGCGGCTGTAGCCCAGTGATAGAATCCAAAAATAAACCCAAACGAGAAGAGGAACGCACCGGCAAGTAGCTCTATCGAAGCTACGGAAAAATCTCTCAAAAAGTATCTATAAACAATCCTCTTACCAACATTCTTTAGATTGCCGATAAAAAAGGGCCAGATAACTTTCGTAACAGAGAGATTACTTCTTTCCCCGCCGTAAACTGCCTTCATCGGAAAATCGATCACCTTTGCGCTCAAAAGACCAAGGTGATACAAAAGATCGGACTCAAAAAAGAACCGATGCGCAATCTTATCATGTCTGAGCAATTTTGCGATTTCGAAATGAATAGCAAAGAAGCCGTTAGTTGGATCCATAATGTTCCAGTATCCGCTGGAAATTTTTGCGAAAAACGACAGGCACAAATTACCGAACAGCCGCAAGGCCGGCATTGATTCCGCATTAGACAAAAAGAAAAATCGATTGCCCTTAACATAATCGGCTACGCCGTTTCTGATTGGCCAAATAAGCCCCGGAATTAGAGCTGGATCCATCTGACCATCAGCATCCAATTTGACGACGATCTCGCTGCCCCTCTCTATCGCAATTTTTAATCCCGTCAGAAACGCACCACCCACCCCAAGATTGGTTGAGTGCCTAACCACAATAACGCGAGGATCATTACACGCTGTCTTTACAAACTCGCCCGTACAATCAGGGCAGCAATCGTCAACCACAACAATAAGCCCAACTTCGGGCCCTATGCGATCGATAACCGCGAGTATTGAGTTAGAGGCCCGGAACGACGGGATCACTACTGTATTCATCTCCAGAACCTTCACGAATACGAGCCGGCGATGCCGTTTCTCTAATAGGATCATAAATTTCGGTAAATCTTCAGCGCTGGCATTACTTGGCACATCTTAGAGCGTGGCTAAATGCCCATTGCAACTTGCAAAAAATGACCCTTCTATCTCTCTCCGATTTCGATCTCGTGGAATGTACCTCCAGGAGAGGTAAATAGCGATTTTGTGGAAAACGCGACAGGATATGACCGCACCGAAAAGATGTACTTAACATCACTCGCCACGTCTCTAATGGAAAGTGGCTCGCCGACACCAGGGACAAAAACCCTACACTGACATGCGATACCAAATAACACATAAGACATAGATCCGTAACGCTCGGCTCCGACAATCAGGACTTTCGAATCTTCATCGCGCTTGAACAACGCGTGAGTGAACCTTCCAGTATCGGTAAGGAAACTGGTGTTCGCGCTCACCGATCGCTGCCATCGCGCATTATTGATGTTGGCCAGCACAAAGACTGCGGTAATCGTCATCGCGAGTAAACTGAATATGTATCGGGCCCGAAAAACGAACGCCAACGCGCACATCCCTAGTGCGAGAGCCGCTACCCAGGCAGACCAGGAAATGCCGCCGTCCCATTTCCAGCTCGATATTGACAGACGATAGAAAGCCGATAGTTCCGGGTTATCCCAAGGATAAATCCGAAACTGCCAAACAACATATAGAAAATAGACACCAAGTATCAGCCACCCGACACCGATAAGCCGATAGCCGTCGAAATGGGGTAATCTCGTTTTAGCTAGTGTGCTTTGCCAATCGGAAACCGACGATCCCCCAGCGATAATCAGGACGTAAAGGTAAGCGTAGTATCGGCCATGCAGCCGCATCGCTTCTGACAAGCTAGCGACCCCGGCCGAATAAGTGAATATCGAAGCCATTGCCAAGGTAGCGACGCCAACGCACAGGACAGTGCTGAACAACATGACAAATTGAAGATCCGGCCTCGATATCGGTCGTGAATACAACACGTCAAATGTCTTTAGGGTCATCAAGCCGACAAACGGAAAACTAAACAGAAGAATGCAAGAGACATTACCGATGAAATAATAGATGATTACTCCGATCCCCGAGCCGATCGAGCTCAACGATTCACGACCTATTCCCTTGTAGAGGGCACCCAGCGCAGAGCCTGGATTGAGGGCCAAGTTTCCTGTAAACACACTGGACAAGACTACGATGCAAACGTAGGTCGAAATCAGGTATGTAAGCAGTGTAACGAGCAAGCCATTGCGTCGACGCTCCAGCTTTAGAAACATCATCAGCAGGATTAGCGCCAGCATGCTGACGACTTCCCCGACCATCAGACTAATTGCATGAGGCTTGAGCAAAAAGGCCGTTGCACTTAGCGCGCCCGAAACAAATCCTGCAGCTACCGGCCTTTTCAACATCAACATGACGAGCGCCAGCGGCGCTCCAGTAGCTGCAGCGTAGAACATTGATTCGGGCATGACGGCGACCACATATCCTGCCGATGGAAGTAGGCCCAGCGGGAAAATCGCAACCATCGCTCGGCGATTACTGGACGAAATCGCAACATACCAAGTCGCAAAACCAATGAATGCGATCACAGCGAAAACATTTAGAACGCGAATGATTGAAGCTGGATCTGAAAAAAAATTTCCCGCCAGCTTGATCAGAGCCAGGAACATCGGATTTGCAATGCGCGGCATATAAGGATCGCGCTGCCAAAGTTCGGCAAGACTCGAATTAAACAATCCGCTTGCAAGGTATGAATATTCATCGCCTCCGTAGATAGGTGAAGGCATACTGAAGGCATGGATAAAATGTATCAAACCAACCGTCGCCAACAGAAAAAGCCATATGGTGGCAGCCGATCGATCCGTTGGACCGAGGTTCGCAAAACGCGGCTCAGGGACTTTCATGATCGTTCCGGAGGTGGAATGGAGGTTAAAAACAGTATCTGCTTCACCGCTTACCAATTTCGTCGAGCCGCCGTAGATATCGCAAACCAGAGGCGCGGTAACTGAAGGCTGAGCGGATGGCCCTGCTACCTCTTGCTCCGAGAGTTCGTCCGGCAGCGGGATCATCGATGAGTTCGATCATGCGCGACGTGGCTTCCTCTAAATCTGGATCAGCCCAGTGCTGATCCGTGGCGTGCGGATAGGCGCCCTCCGGCACCGGCACCAGCCGATAGCTGACGAGCGCCGAATTCTTCGCCGTCATGAAATCCATATTTCCGGAATAGCCTGTCGCGATGACCGGCCGGCCGAGATACATAGCCTCAGCCATTCCCAGTCCATAACCTTCGGATCGATGCAGCGACACAAAAGCATCACAGCAACGAACCAGATTGTGGACTTCGTCTTCCGACATGGTCTTGTCCAAAATGACGACCCGCTCGCGAAGATCGCCAAGATCGCTTATGAACTTCTGCGCTTCAGCCGCAGCAGCATCAGCCCCATGCGTTTTAATCACGAGGCGGGTACGGGCCCATGGCCGCGCGGCCACCAAGCGGCGAAAACATTCCACCACCGCTTCCGGGTTCTTGCGCGAGACGTAGGACCGGTGATCGAAAAAGAACAGAAAGACATAACAGTCTTCCGGAATGCCCAACTGCCGGCGGCTGCTGAACTCACTCAGCGAAATCTGTGTCGGTAGCGGCATGTGCGTAACAGGCCGATTTGTCGCATCGGCAACCGACTCCTGAATGAACCTCGAAGCTGCCCAAACCTCATCGAAGCGCTCAAGCTCGCGCGCCCACTCTTGCGGATATCGTGACAGCTCCCAAAACGGAAAAATGATATTGTATCCCTTTGGAAGAGGGCCGATCTGGTCTAACGCGGGCGCGATCTCGTTGCCATTGAGATGAAACAAATTAACTGCGCTATATTCGGTAGTCATGAAGGGCACGATCTCAGTGACCTGCGCTGGTTCTGGTGTCTGAAACCTCCAGACGTCACGGACCTTGGTCTCGATAGCTACCGCGCGGCAAGCCGCAAGCGATAGGCGCAAGGCGCGTCCGGTACCGATGGGATTGAATGGATGCCCGACGATGGTCAGCTTTGATACCATAGCGTCAGGACTCCCCGCCGTTCAAGATATGCGCGCTATCTCGCGCATTGCGTACCGCTTGCAGATAGGCATGGCCGAAGCGCCGATCCGGTTCGAGATAAGCTCCCTCCGCCCACTCATTCCATGCGTTGACGAAAAGCAACCGCTCCTCGCCTTGCAGATCGCGTTTCGTTTCCTTGATTGCGGTCTCCATCCAGGCCTGAAACGCTCCGGGCGTCGGATTGTCGAGAATGAACGGCTGGTTCTGACGGCGTGCGGTATTGTCCCATCCCGGCATCACCGTCCGGAATCGCTTGAAGCCCGGATGCTCGCGCGTCGCATACTGAACGACGAGATCGTCGTAATCACCTATGTATCCATGGAAATCGGGGTTCAGCAGATCACTCTTCGGCGGACGAATCTGCGGAACATAATGAGCCGGAAACTCGACCGAAGCATCGCAGCCATAGAGAGAGGGCAATGCGCTCGCGCCGGCGAAGCGGAACGATTCGACCATCGCGAGATAGATCTCGCCAAGACCCAGCCGCCGGCATTCATTCCGCCAACGTTCCGCTGTTTCAGCAAACGCGGGAAACAGATCGGTACGATAGATCAGCAGCAGCGGCCTGCCGCGTATCCGGATGTAAGCCGGATGGCTCATGTACCGCGCGAGGTCGCGGATGACGCCGAGATCGTCCTCCTCGGAATGCGCTTGCGCCATCAGAACTTCCTGATCCTGGCCATCCCAGCGGCGCGTCCAATTCTCGTTCGCCCAGCACAGACAGAAAGGACTTGCCGGCGACGCCTGATCGAGAAGCCGCTCCAATGGCCGATGCAGCAACCGTTCGCCGTTGAACCAATAGTAATAGTAACAAAAGCCGTCGATCCCGTAACGATCGGCAAGCCCCCATTGCGCGTCCATGACTTCAGGAAGGCGGAGATCATAGTAACCGAGATCGGCGGGCAGGCGAGGCTGATCGTGTCCAACGAAATTTGGCCGCGCCTTGGTGACGTTGCTCCATTCGGTAAATCCAGGTCCCCACCACAGGTCATTCTCCCGCACGGGATGAAACTGCGGCAGATACATCGCGATCACCCGCAGATCGTCCATCGTATCGAACGTCGCTTGATAGCGTTCCGAGAGACGCTGCATGTTCTTGGTGATGAGCTGATGCTTGGTGGCGCCGAGCGAACTTGAGCTCTTGCTCAGGTGGTGGACGACCTCGGATTCAGGCGTGAACACGATCCTCAACCCGCGCTCTCTGACCCGCAGGCAAAGATCGATATCCTCACAGTAAGCTGGGGCCAATTCTTCGTTGAACCCGCCGAGCGCATGATAAAGCGCAGTCTCCATCATTAGGCAGGCGCCGGAGACGTAATCGACGTCTCGGCTGTACGACCAACGGGGCCTCTCTGGAAGATCACCGAGACCGATCATCTCAACTTCGCATTCGCGGCGGATTCGGACCCCGGCCTCTTGCAGAACACCATTCGGATAAACGAAGCGAGGGCCAACGGCCCCGACCCCAGGCTCGTCGAGCGCCCGCATCAAACCGATCAACCAATCCGGCGATACCTGAGCATCATTGTTCAACAACACCAGGCGAGTGCCCTGTGCCTGCTTGGCCGCGACATTGCAATTTCGCAGAAAGCCAAGATTCTTCGGCTGGTTTACAAGACGCAGATTTGGCACCTGCGACAAAACCTCTTGCGTCCTGTCCGTGGAAGCGTCATTGGCGACGATCACTTCGAACGTAAGGCCGCCGGACGTTTGCGACAGCGAGAGCAGGCATTCGATCGTCGTCGCCAATTCGTTGAACACCGGCACAATCACCGTGATGCTCGGCGCTTCGCCCGGCGACGGCAAATTGATGCGAGCCGCAGCCTTTGCCAGATCCTCATTCCCGATATCGATAATTGAGCGCGGCTGAAACTGAATTTCGGCGCCACGCGCGTTCAAGGTCTGCAAGATGCGGGATCGCGTCTCTGCATAGCTTCGCCATTCCCATTTCCCGTCTGCGACCGGCAACGGCTCGGTGATCAAGGGCAGCGGAAGCGGCTGGGCTTCGCCCGACGACAAGGCCGGATCAACCGAGGCCGCCGGTGCTGCCGCGTGCTGGGTGGCCAGCTTGCTTTGCCATCGGGCATATGCGCCGGTCTTTGCGAAGACCGGACTTATACGGTTAAACAGATAGCCCTTCAGTCGCATTTTTATGCCGAAGGGTATCGGCAGCGAACGGTAGACGACGCGAACTGTCGCCGCGGCGCCTCGGTAAAGCGCCAGCTTAATCTTGCGCAATCCTAGACGGACATGACGTAGGGGCGCGGTGATGCGCCACGACCGCGAGCCCAGCACAAGCTGGCTGAGTCCCACGGCTTCAGCGTACAAACGCTCCTTTTCCGCGTACTGGCCGCGAAGATTTTCCAACTCGGTGGTCGAGCGATGCAACAGAACCGCGAGTTCATCGACCCGTTGCCCGCGCTGATCCATTTCTCCCTGTATCTGACTATGGCGGTTCTCCTCCGCAGCGAGCTTGGTGCTCAATTCCTCGGCATGAGTCGCAACTTGACCAAGTTGCGCCGCTAACGCGGCCTCGCGCTGCGTCGCCTGATTGAGGCCTACTGCCAGTTCTTCGACACGATGGCCGCGCTGATCGAATTCGGCAGTTAATTGCTGCCGCGCTTCGGTCAACGCAGCGATCTCGCGCATATAAGGTGGCTCGCGCGGGATGAACACACCCGCGGAAAACTCTGGCAGCGCCTCGTCGGATGCCACAGCGATAAAATAAACAGGATTGGGCAACCCCACGCCCTCAACAATTCCGCCCTCGCTATCGCGATAGCCGACGAAGGACTCGGCCTGGTCCTCCACCGGAGCGAGCACCGATGCGTAATGCACCCGCTGGCCGTAGATCGCATGTTTGCGGAAGTGCTCGCCCAGCAGGGCTTGCAACTCCGACAGATAAAGCTCGCGCAGATGGTAAGGATTCTTATAGCGAGGGACATCTGAATACTCGTGCCGATCCGGGGATGACAGCACCAATACGCCGCCTGGTGCCAGCACGCGCTTGATTTCCAGCATCAGCGTGCGGTGGTCGGTCAAGTGCTCGATCGTCTCGAAGCTAACGACGACATCCACGCTGGAATCGGCAACCGGAATTGCTGTCGCATCGCCGAGCAGGAATTCAATATTAGAACGGGCGTACGTGCGCCGCGCGTGAGCGATGGAGGCCTCATCCAGATCTACACCGATGACCTTAGCTGCGGCGCCAGTGAGCAGATCGGAACCATAGCCTTCGCCACAGGCGATATCCAGAACCCGCTTTCCTTGGACCAGTCGCCGCGCTGCCAAATAGCGGTGCAGATGCTCAAGCCGGATGTCGCCCTCGATATGAGGCACGAACCGCTCACCGGTAAATTCCATCGGCATATTCTCTTCTGCAACCCCTAGTATCTGACTAAGTAGACTACAACAACGTCGTTCGGCAACTCCTGAAGACCAATACTTTCAGGGCTTACAGCTATCGTACGTTAAACGTAAAGTATTTGCGCCCGAAATAACTCACTACAACGGGGCTCGGCACGCCGGCGATATGTGCAATTGCACTCCCAACCAATTAAATCCTCGGAAGCCAATCCCTCACTGACAGCCCATACCTGTAAAAAGGCCAACATGTTCACAAGAATGAAGAGGCCCGCTTCGCCGCCGACATGACGATCTCGTCACGAGCCCCCCCTGACGAAAAAGGGCGGCTCCGCTCCGTGTGACGGCATGCGATAATGGTGTTACGTCCCGCGGACGGAGGGCTCTGATAGATGCGGCGCTACGAACAGACGCTCGAAAGCCGTATTCGTAGGCTGGTCGATACTATCAAGACCTAGCATATCGTAGACTTTTTCAGCCCCCATCATAGCGATGGACAAATTCGCCGCCGCCCAACCCGCCCAACTTGATCCTGTGAATGTGGCAAATTCGACCACGGCGGAGGAGATGCGATCCATTATTTCGTAAGCAACAATCAACGGAAACGCCTCCAAAGTTGCGGACGTCCGCCCACAACCGAACATTTGCGCTAACCCGGCCGGCTCGTATCGGCGATACGGCGCACACCTTACGGTCTTCGGATCACAACCCATGGGTCAAGATGACGCAATAAGCGTTTTGACAGCGATCAACATAACGCACGATTCTGTCTTGGGTTGAGATTCCTACGCGTACGCGAAAGTGCTGCAAGTGAAACAAGACCCACGCATAAGTACATTCAAATCGGAAGATCATTTCGGGTTCTGACAGTCCAACCGCGTGAACATGACGGAAGAACTCGCAGGCATGGCGCTCCGGCAGCAACTCCGGCCGACCTATCGTCTCGTCGCCACCAACTCCGACCGAGACAGGGCTGGCAATGTCCAAGCCTTGCAGGGGCGGTAGCGCGAACGGCGCGATCCTTGAGCGGGCCGCGACTTCGGAGCGGCGACAGAAGCGGCGCTCAAGAAGTTTCCAGAAGGTGGCAAAGCCCATCGTAGACGGCATTTGCAGCCGATAACGTGGACTGCGCTCGACTGATTTCCTGAACACGCACGGGCGTCTTGGTTGCAGAGGCGTCACTCTCGCGGCCTGATGCCGTTAAGAAAACGAAATCGTCTTCCTGAAATCAACGAGTTCGACTACAACTGCCGCGTCCGGTTTTCGAAGGAGCATTTAATGACCGTACCCGAGAGCGAACATTCACTCACTGCCGTTTATTCTGCCTTCGGAGAACGTTTTGTTCAGTTGGCCGCCATCTCGAGCTACAGCCTGAAACGTCATAATCCATGGATTCGGACCAGGATTCACACCAACAAGAAAATCAAAAGCCCTGTGTTTGACGAGATTATTCTGGAGAAGCCCGACGATAGATTCTCTCAATCCAAGAACGCAAAGCTCACCAAGATGCGAGCCATCGCGGAGAGTAGCTCTCCCCTGACGTTGTATCTTGATTGCGATACCTACATCGCCGGAAGCCTGACCGACCTCACGCGGCTTCGCCACGCAGATATCCACGCGGCTTTCGATACCTGGCAGTTTCCGGAGATCTACCGTCTTTACAATAACGGACATCCTCGGATCGATCCTAATCCGGGAGAGCCATACTTCAACGCTGGTGTTCTTCTGGTTCGATCGACTGATCAATCCCGTAAGCTTTTAAATCGTTGGTCGCAGCGATTTCGTGACGACAGCGACATGACTCTCGACCAGCTTGTCTTCCGGGAGGAAGCCTACGCAGGCTATGCGTCAATTGCTGTGCTGCCGACTATTTACAATTGCAGGGTCGGCGATCCGATAAGCGTTAGTGGCCATATTCGTATTTCTCATGCTTCTGCGGCTCACAATCCCGCCGATTGGCGGCGTTCGTTGCCCTTCATCACGGATTTCATCAATTCGACGCATCTCAACCGCGTATACGTGCCATTTGACGGTAAAATGACATGCATGAACACCGACTTCAGCCCTCATGAATTAAGTCTCTCGGATCATGTCGCCATCTCGGAAACGCAAGAATACCTGTCGCCGGAGATATCCTTTGAATAGTTAAATGCTTAGCAGCGCCAGTCCGACATCCGCACCTTCAAGCAATGAAATCTGACTTGCGGCGAATAACTATGTCGTATCGATATAATGATGGAGAACTGTCCCAGTCAAAGCTGGTTATCGCGACAAGCGATTTAGTGTCCGTGTTGTATGCCCACATATCAAAGCGGCTTGCTATCCACTGCATGTCTGCTGGCTGAAGATGGTGTAGTTCAATAAGCGCAGCAAATTTCCTGAACTTCAGCAGCTTCTTAGTCAGGCCGCTCAGCACCTTGGCTTCGTGTCCCTCGACATCGATTTTAAGGAGAACATTCATCCCTTCGGCAGGAACCCGCTCGTTTTCTAGAATCCTGTCGAGCGTTGTGGTTGAGACCTTCGTCGTTCCCTGTCCATCTGTCACGAGACGAGTGGTGCCTGACCAGTCCTCGGTTATTAAGAGATCTGATACACCTTCCTTGTCGGACAAGGCGACGTCATGAAGGGTTATCTTGCCGATTTGCTTCAATGTTTTCCTGAGATAGGGAAGAATTTCTCTGTTGGGCTCCACCGCTATGATGCGGGCCCTCGGCGGCAAGCCGCCGTTCGCCAGCATTTCCCCATAATTTGTTCCGACGTCAATGACGTGCGTCCATCCTTCCGAACGAAGCAACAGATGCCAGATAGCAAGCGTTGGAGGATTTAAATTTCCCCTTCGCTCAATCAATTCGCGCCCGCGAGAGTCGTCGACGTTTACGTAGATGCTGATTCCTTCATCACTTTTGACAAAGTCATAAATTTTGTCGCCGGGCGAGGTTTGCAAAAATAGATTGCGAAAAAACTTCGAAATATAACCCATACTCGCCAAGCCGCTCCATGGATTATTCCGCAGAATAATCTGTGAAAATTTCTGATCTGAGGTTATCTGCCAACAAAGACCTTCTTCACTTTCCCATATTCACCGCTTCGCTAATTTAGCTAAGTCGTTTAAGATATCGAGTCCGGACGCACGGTAATTGAAACCCGTGCGCATTGCCCTACTGCCCTTCGCCGCAAGGGCACGTCCCACTGTAGCATTCTTCTTGAAAGAGTGCGAAACGAAGGCTGCTGACTATCTGCAGCAGCCACACGACGGGCCAGATCTATCGTCGGTGCAAAATTTTTAGAAAACTCACACTAAGGTGGAGGAACGTTTTCATTGCAAACGATAGTGCAATGCCTCTCACTCAAGACAACGATTTCGCTGCGAATAATCTTCCGAAGAGAAAGCGACTGCACTCTAAGTGCTCGAAACACGCTGGATTCGATTGTTAATCCATCCCAGCAGATTCGCCGGCGCGTCGATAATCACACCGCGCATGATCATCCAGACACCACCCGCGCTAACCGTCGCCAGCATGAGATACTGAACGAATACAGCAGCAGGCTGCGATGTCGATACCGTCGAAAGGCCAAAGCCCGCGATACGCAAAACGAGAATCCCAACGACAAGAACCCCGATCGCAAAATTGCGATTCTGCCGCGTGGTGCGCGGAGCGCCAAGAATGGCAAATGCCATCAAAATGAAAACGAAGGGATAGATCGGCGCGAAAATCCGGTCATGCAACTCGGCCCGGAATTCGCCGGGAATCCGCTTGAAGATGGGATCGTCAGGCGGCGGCGATATCAGATCCCCGATCGACCTCTCGCGCGGACCATAGGTTACGCTCTGAACGACATTCGAAAACTGCGACAGATCGAAGGCATAGCTGTTGAACGCGACGAGCGCCGGATCCCTCTTGCCGGTTTCGAACCGCTGGAGGTTGCCGTCCTGAAGAATCAGGAACGAGCCCCGTTCGTTCTTCTGAACCGTGCCGCGATCCGCGAGAATATCGATGCGCTCGGCCGGATTGCGCTGGTCGTCGATAAAAATCCCGACGAGAAGTCCCCCCGGCTGCCGCCCCTGAATCCGGATCGTCAGCGGGCCAAGTTTCTGAAATTCACCGGGGCGCAGGATGTTGGTGAGGACATCTGCGCCGATCTCCGTCTGCCACCGCCGCAGGGCGCGCAAACATTCCGGCGCGAAATAAATCGAGAGAAAGGCGACGAGCAGACTGACCACGCATGTCGCGAACAGAAACGGGCGGAGAAGCCTGCCCGGCGAGAGGCCGGCCGCGTTCATCACGATGATTTCGGAATCGGTCGCGAGCCTGTTGAGCGTATGCATCACAGCGATCAGCAGCGCGATCGGCGCGATGATCATCGCCAGCAGCGGAATCGCCAGCCCCGTGACCCCGAGAAAGACCAGGATCGACTGGCCCTGCCCCGTCATCAAATCGATGCCGCGCAACGCCTGTGTGATCCAGATGACCCCCGTTAGCGAGACGAGAATCAACAGGAACGCCAGCAACGTCGTTCGCACGATATAGCCGTCGATTGCGCTCATCCAGCTTCCGGGTACAGTCCGATTCGAAAGCGGCCGCGGCCGCTCGATAAGGTTATCGTCTTGAGCTATATCGCATATTTTCCGCTGTCCGCAGCTAAAAACAGCGCCGTCGAGGGGTAATGTACGCCGCAATAAAGCGAGAATTGGTCCGGGAGCTGGCCGACGTCTGGCTCTCCCTGACCGTATGGGGCGGCCCAAACCGGCCCGCCGCTCACGCGGCAAGACAAAAAGGCACGGGAAATTTCGTGATCATTGCTGCGGCCTTGTTGCCGTGGACGACGGCAGGAACATCCATATTCGCGTTCGCTTTTCTGGTGGCGTTTCTGACCACCGTGCGGCTGATGAGGTTTCTCCGGTCCCTGCTCTTCCCGGCAAGCGCCGCGATCTTGCCGCTGTGCGTGATCGCCCTGACCGGCACGTTGTGGGCGACCGGCATTCCATGGGCGGAAAGATTCCACGGCCTGGCGCCGATGGGAAAACTGCTTTTCATTCCATTCCTGATCTATCACTTTCAGGGCTCCGCGCGCGGCCGCTATGTCTTTTTCGCGTTTGCTGCGTCCTGCGCCATACTGATGCTGTACTCTTGGGTGGCGCTGTTCCTGCCCGGCCTGTCGATCAGTTTCAAATCCGATCAGCCCGGCGTCCCGGTCAAGAACTATATCGATCAGAGCCAGGGCTTTGCCTTTTGCGCCTTCGCGCTGGCGGTCATTGCCGTTGAAGCTTTTCGAAGGCAGCAGCGGACGCTTGCCATCGCATCGGCCGCGATCGCAGCAGCGTTTCTGGCAAATCTCGCTTTTGTCAACGTCTCACGGACAGCGCTTGTGTATTCCCCGATCATCGCAGCGCTGTTTGCGTACCGCTATCTCGGGCGGAAGCAGTTCTGGATCGCCATGCTGATTATGGTTGTCAGCGGGGCCGGTCTCTGGGCCGTATCGCCAAACCTTCAGCACAAGGCTTCCGCCGCGTTGACGGAGTACCGCCAGCGGACGACGCAGGAAGGCCCCGCCTCCTCAGTGGCACTGCGGCTCGAGTTCTGGAAAAAGTCGATCAGATTCGTTGAAGCTGCTCCGATTATCGGTCACGGCACAGGCTCAACCAAAACCCTGTTTGAGCGCGATGCTGCCGGCCAGACCGGCCTTTCTGCGACCGTGATCGGCAATCCGCATAACCAGACCTTGCTGGCCGCCATTCAATGGGGTGTCGCCGGAACTTTGGCGCTATGGGTGATGTGGATCACTCACCTGTTGGCGTTTCGCAACGGCGGTATCCTCGCATGGATCGGACTGGTAGCGGTCGTCCAGAATATCCTGAGTTCGCTCTTTAACTCCCACCTCACCGATTTCTATCAGGGCTGGCTTTATGTGTTCGCCGTGGGTATCGCTGCCGGGATGATCCGGCCGTCGAGACCGGGTTCAAGCACCGTAGAAAAATTCGGCCCTCAGGCGGAGAGATGAGGTTACAAAGGCGTCACTGCTGCGTTCGCGCACAAGCCGCGCTTCCCAACGAACCAAGCTCGTTACGGATAGAGAACAAGTTACGCGATCGAACGCAACGCTGGGGCGGCGCATTGATCAACCTTCGTGACTTTAACCTGGCTTGATGGTCACACTGCTCCCAATGCGACCTGATTACTAAGTCCGTGTCAGCGTGATGTTGGCGCCCTTGAATTCCCCACTCGCCGAGCGGATAACGACCGACTGGGAATTCCCGCGCGTTGTCAGCACGAGATCCGCGGAGAATGTACCGGCGCTGACCACGACATGGAACCGTCCACCGGATGTCGTGCCCTGGACGTCGCCGCTGACATTGCGGGTCGATTCACTCCAGGTCCCGGCCAGCCTGCCACTCTCGGCCACGACATTGCTGGTGAGTTCGATCTTGTAGCTGTCGCTTGCACAACGCAGCGTCTGCTGGAGAGCATTGCCGTCGTTTCTGACCGCGTAGGTCGCGCGGCACCGGATGGCCTCCTTTGCCCCGCCTTCGAGGGAGATAGAGCCCTTCCCTGACCACACGCCGGACATACCGGCGAACGGCTGCGATGACTGAGCCATCGATTCCATGGAGGCAAATGACAATCCCAAAACGGCGGCGACAGCCAGCCGCCGGCTGATGGATTCAAACAAAAACATTGCACCTCACATGCTGACTGACCCGTGCCGGAACCGAACGGGAATGGAAATCCGGATCGCCTGCCTAACTTCGCAGGAGCAACAACGGTTCCCTATCATCGGACCGGAATAAGGATGAATTTTGGACAATCGAGGTTTCCGGGCCGGATCAATCTCTTGTGAAACTGCTCGCGATACGGGCAAAGTTGAAGTTGGCGAGATCACGATGAGACCACCGGATTCACGCGCCGTCAGGAAGGAAACCCGTTGACCACCCCGCTTGCCGCAAAAATCGCCCGTGAATACGGAACGCCAGCACTCGTCATCGATATGGATCGCGTGGAGCGCAACATCGCGCGCGTTCAAAAAATCTGCGACGACGCGGGTGTCGCCAACAGGCCTCATATCAAAACCCATAAAAGTCCCTTCCTCGCCCAGCTCCAGATCAAAGCCGGCGCGAAAGGCATCACCTGCCAGAAGCTGGGAGAAGCGGAAGTGATGGCCGAGGGCGGGATCGGCGACATCCTCATCAGCTACAACCTGATCGGCGATGAGAAGATGGCGCGCCTTGGTGCCCTGTTGGCAAAGACGGACGTCACGGTCGCTGCGGACAATCCGGTCGTCATCGGCGGATTACCGGCCGCCGCGGCGGCCGCCGGGCGCGCCCTGCCGGTCGTGATCGAATGCGATACCGGCCGCAAGCGCGCCGGCGTCGAGACACCGGCCGAAGCCGTCGCTCTCGCCGGCCAGATCCGGAACACCCCCGGCCTCTCGTTCGCAGGGCTGCTGATGTACCCGACCGAGACAGGCTGGAGCGAGGCCCAGCGCTTCCACGACGAAGCCCTGGGCGGCCTGCGCCAATTGGGCCTCGATCCCGCCATTGTATCGACCGGCGGATCGCCCAACCTGAAGAACGTCGGAAAGCTGAAAGGCGCCACCGAACATCGTCCCGGCACCTACATCTACAACGACCGCATGCAGGTCGCCGCCGGCGTTGCCACGTGGGACGACTGCGCCTTGCACGTCTACTCCACTGTGGTCAGCCGCGCCGCGCCGGAGCGCGGCATTCTCGATGCAGGCTCGAAAACCCTGACGGCCGACACAGGCGGCCTCGACGGCTATGGCCTGATCCTCGAGCACCCCGAAGCCAGGATCGCCCGCTTCGCAGAGGAGCATGGCTTTCTTGACCTGACAAAAAGCAATACGCGCCCGGCGGTGGGCGACGTCGTTCGTATTGTGCCGAACCATGTCTGCGTGGTGGTCAACATGGCCGATGAAGTCGTGATGGTTCGCGGCGACGAGATCGTGGGCATCCTCCCGGTAGCGGCGCGGGGCAAGCTGCGGTAGCGGTGCCTTTCTAAATTCACCCCGCACGTCCTCGGCACCCTCTGGAGCGCCGATCCGATCTGCCCTTTTTCCGAGCAGAAGGATCGCGTCATCGGCCCCGGTAATTCCTCCGGATCCAGTCCTGATAAGCACCCGACATGATCTTGGCTAACCAATCGCGATTGGAAAGATACCAGCGCACGGTCTTGTGCAGACCGGACTCAAAAGTCTCGTGCGGCAACCACCCCAGCTCGCTCGCGATCTTGGAGGTGTCGATCGCATAACGGCGGTCGTGCCCCGGCCGATCACGAACCGAATCCATTTGCTCGCGATAGGATTTTCCGTCCGCGCGCGGGGTCTCGGCGTCGAGCACCGCGCAAACGGCGAGAACGACATCGCGGTTGGCTTTCTCGCTCCCGCCTGCGACGTTATAGACTTCGCCCACATATGGAGTTTTCGCGTAAATTGCTTGCAAGCCAAGGCGTCTGTGTCGTCGGCAATTAACAGACAACGCTACTCATGTATATCTGGCGCGAGCGCACCTACGGGTGAAAGCAGTTCATCTGGTCCGGCGCCGTCGATGCGGCGATAGCCTTCCCGTATCCCGCCTGATGGCCGATCAGCGGCCGCCATGTCCGCGCGAGAACATGTTCTTGAGTTGAACGAGAAACGTAAACACCCAGGCGAGCGTGTAGAGACCGGCCAGCCCCAGCGCCGTCCTTCGGTCCATCAGCGACAGGCCGGCCCAGTACCATACGCGGTAGATCCAAAGCCCTGCCGTCGCAACGCCCAGGAAGCAGACAAGCAGCTTCAGGCCCTGGCTATTGGCCACGCCAACAGCCGCGAACAGAATTGTCGCCGGAATCAGGAACATCTGGCAGGCGGATATCAAGGTCTCGTTCATGGAAGCTCCCGGCGAATCGAGCGGAGATTAGCTCATTCGCTCGTCAGGCTGCGAGTCCGCGAACTTACCGCTACATCTGCTCCGAATCAGCGATGGCAATCCCCAAACACCGGTCAGAATGAATCGATATACGATGAATCTCCGGCCTCGGACACGAACCGCCTGCGCCATTCCTCGACCACCTCATCACGCTGAATTGCGAGATTGATCCTGGCAAGATCGACAAGTGCAGTTTCGGCATATCCAAACAGATCTGCAATTCGACGGACGCCTCCCTGAGGATCTTCCATCAACTCCTCATAGATCAAGGTCGTTGGTGAAATCCCCGTTCTGGCAAAAAAGGCTGTCCATCGCGCCTGCTCCCGGGCGACATCCAGCAGACGAGCATGTATCAAATGCAAATCATAAGCCGCGGTAGCCTGTAGCGGCTGCGTCGAGCGGTACTGACCTGTTTGCTGGGCGCGTGCCCACGAGATCGCCTGACCGAGCACGTCACGTCTTTCGAGATAAATGAAATGCAGATTTGGCAATCGCTCGGTCCATGACACATGCGGACGAATGAGATCGTGCTGGCTGGGAAAAAGCTTGAGGGCATATACGCCATTCGGCGTCGCACCTGAGGTACGAATTCTGAGTATCTGCTCAACCGGGTCGTCAGGAAATGTCGGATCATCCAGGACCCGCCTCGCTGGACCATTGAAGTATTCCAGCGGTCGCCCCAGGCACCCCGTGCTTTCGAGCAACTGACCAAGAAAATTGCTCCCCGACCGTGGGATCGTACAGATCGCGTATCCGGTGTTCGCCAGCTCATTCTGGGGGTCGGTGGCTTTCATATCGAACCGCCTTCGCTGAATCAAAGAACGGAGCCGCTGCAATAGATCCATACTTCTCGCCCTTACAACGAGCCGAAAGACAGAGACAATCCGCGGCATTTCAGCTTACCGCGCTTCCGCGGGAAGCTATACGCCTCGTGCGTTACTTGATCCCCGGACGCGATAGTTTACAGAAGGCGTATGGTCGAAAACGACAGTCCCGCCAACCGCTCCGCAGCCTTTGTTGCACATCCGGGTCATGAATTGCGGCTTCATGGGTGGATGTCGCGTGCGAAGCCGGTTTGCACGATCCTGACGACCGGGTCCAGATCCGGCACCGATCGTGACCGGCTGCAAGCATCGACCAGGATCGTTGAAAATGCCGGAGGACAGTGCTCTGCGTTATTTGGAGCTGTCCTTGATCGCGATCTTTACAGGATGATTCTTGTGGGAGAGGTGTCACCCTTCCTGCAGTGGACGGAGACGCTTGCCGGCATACTGGTTACCAATCGCATTGACCGGCTGGTTGTCGATGGATGGCAGCTCTATTCCGTGAGTCACGATCTGACCCATATTGTAGGTCGCCTTGCCGCTGAACGGGCGTCCCGTGCGCTGGGATACGACATTGAAATCCTGCAATTCGAAGTCGTTCCGGCGCCGCTGGCTGAATACACGGACATCGGCAAACCTGCATTTCAAGTCACCCTGTCGGATGAAGAGCTGGCGGCAAAGTTCGCCGCGATCGACAGCTACCCCGGCATTGAGTTCGAATTGATCGAGATCAGGCAGATCGAGGAAGAAGCTCACGCACGAACAGAACGCTTTTTTAAGCCCCCTTCAATCGAAAAGGTTATCCAACCTCCCCTGACAAAACCAAGATACGAAGCCTACGGAGAAGCCCGGTTAGCGGAGGGAATCTACCAGGATGTCATTCGCTGGCACCATGTTGAGAAAATAATCCACCAATTGCTCGCCAAATCCGCAACTTCATAAGGGGTGCGACCTCTGCGCATTCTTATCACAAACATTCGTCTTGCGATGCGTACCGGCTCAGAGATCGTCGTGCGTGATCTAGCCTTGCGTTTTGTGGAGCGCGGGCATCAGGTGGTGGTCTACTCGCCGACAATTGGCGAATTTTCCGAAGAACTGACAAGTCGGGGAATTCCGGTGACCAATAACCTGCTGGCGATCGAGCATCCGCCCGATGTCATACACGGTCACCATATGCCGGTCACGGCGGAGGCGATACTGGCCTTTCCCCAGGTGCCAGCGATCTGGGTTTGCCATGATTCAACATCCTGGTTCGACCAGCCACCACGCTTTTCGCAGGTTCGCCGCGTGTTTGCCGTCGATGAAACCTGCCGCGCACGTTTGAGCAATTCTGATCGCATTCCTCCAGAAAAAGTGGGGATTTTACCGAACGCGGTCGATCTGCGCCGATGCGTTGAACGGCCATCGGCTCTTCGCGACAAGCCGGCGCATGCAGTCTCTCTCGTCAAACATAGCGGTCTGGAAGCCGCCATTCAGCAGGCTTGCGATCATTTTGGAATAGAGCTTCAGGCATATGGTCATGGCGTAGGCCGGCCAGTCGATGATATCGAACGGCTGTGCGCAAACTCAGATATCGTATTCGGAACGGCACGGACTGCGCTGGAGGCAATGGCCGCGGGCGCCGCCGTTGTTCTCGTCGATGGACGCGGATTCGGCGGTCTCGTCACGTCGGAAAACTACGAGCGAGGCCGGCGCCTTAATTTCGGCTTAGGGATGCTCACGCAGGAAACTACGCCGAGCGGATTAATCGAGGCAATTGCTTCATACAATGCGCAGGATGCGGCCATCGTCAGCGAGCGCGTTAAAAAGGAAGCGGACCTCGAACTCACGATCTCTCGCCTCGAGGACATCTATCGGTCGATCATCGATGAGGCTGCGAACGCGCCGATGTCCGATCCGGAAGCATTTCGCCGAGAGCAAATGGAATTCTACCGCTCCTGGCTCGTGCATATCGAGCTTTGGGATAGTACGGAGCTACTGGCCCAGCAAGCGACTCTGAATGAAAACCTGGCCTCGCAGACAGCGCGTGTGGCCGCATTGCAAGATCAAATCGGCCGAATGGAGCGCTCGCGCTCGGTTCGGCTGGCAAAATTCATCCGCCGGTACCTGGGACTTTCACGATAGAGCCAGAATGGTCGGAGCGAGAGGATTCGAACCTCCGACCCCTAGTCCCCCAGACTAGTGCGCTAACCGGGCTGCGCTACGCTCCGAACCGTGCCACGAGGCACCGATCCTGTAGCCCCGTTCGCGCCGTGGCGCAAGAAGGGCTGCCCAAGCCGAAATGCCCTGATTCCAAGCTTTAGGTCGACTAACCTGGCAAACCCGCGGGACCGGCGCCCTGCGGCCAAAACTGCAACAGGTTAGCCTTCTTTCAGGACCTGATCGATCAGCGCTCTCGCGCCAATCAGATCGTCGAGCGCGGCCTGAAGCTTGCCGCGATCCATCGGCCTCGCATTTTTCCGGATATTCGGCGGAGCATAGGCCTCGGCGCCGGATGGCCCGTTCATGGGGACCGGCTGCACCGGCTTCGCCACGACTGCTTTCGGCGGCGCGGTGTCCGTTAACGGAGGCCCGAGGTCGCGTAGCGACAGCGTGGACCGGGAGTCCTCCTGGCCCGCATCGGGCTCATCGGCCGTAAACTCGTCCTCGCTGTCGATCTCGGCCTCGTGTGCCAGACCCGCGGCGTGCTCGTCCTTCTCGAAGGACGGTCCATCGAACAAGGCCGTGGCATGATCGGCCGACACGTCCGTCAGGCTCTGGACCGATTTAATCCCATGCTCGCGCAGAATGCGCTGCACCCCGCGAATGGTATAGCCTTCGCCGTAAAGCAACCGGCGGATGCCACGCAACAGGCTGACGTCATCGGGGCGGTAATAGCGGCGTCCCCCACTCCGCTTCATCGGCTTGATCTGGCTGAAGCGCGTTTCCCAGAACCTCAGGACGTGTTGCGGCACATCGAGGTCATCAGCAACCTCGCTGATTGTCCGAAACGCATCCGGCGCTTTGTCCAAAGTGCTGGCTCCCCGTTGAAAGCCGCCGTCCCAGGTCCGTCTCCGTCCCAGGTCCGTTAGTCGTCGGCGCTAACGGCGCTGCCGCCACCACTGCCGTTGCCGTTGATACGCTGCTTGAGAATCGCCGACGGCTTGAACACCATAACCCGTCGCGGAGAAATCGGCACTTCCGTTCCGGTCTTCGGATTACGGCCGATACGCTGGCCCTTCTTGCGCACCATGAAGGAACCGAACGACGACAGCTTCACCGTCTCGCCCTTCTCGAGGCAGTCGGTGATCTCTTTCAACACCAGTTCAACGAACGCAGACGACTCCGTGCGCGACAGCCCTACCTTTTGGTAGACGGCTTCGCACAGATCGACTCGTGTGACTGTCTTCCCGGTTCCGGTCATCGCCTGCCCCGCTCACGGCGAAAATTTTGTGTTCTGAAATTATGAGCTTAGCGACCGAGGGTCAACCTTGCTCATCGATGCAACAGCATGAAATTGTTTTCAATTATCGGCAGACTTTAGCAAAAGACTCACCAGCGCAAGAGCGCTGATCCCCAGGTGAAGCCGCCGCCCATCGCTTCCAGCATCAAAAGATCGTTCTTCTTGATGCGCCCGTCGCCGGCCGCGTCCGCGAGCGCCAGGGGAATCGATGCCGCTGAGGTGTTTCCGTGACGATCGACGGTGAGAACCACTTTCTGCGGCGCAATATGCAGCTTCTTCGCTGACGCATCGATGATGCGCTTGTTAGCCTGATGGGGAACCAGCCAGTCGATGTCGTCCGCCGTTGTGCCCGTCGCCTCGAACGCATCGACGATGACGTCGGTAATCATGCCAACCGCGTGCTTGAACACCTCACGGCCTTCCATCCGAAGATGGCCAACAGTCTGGGTGCTCGACGGTCCGCCATCGACGAACAGCTTGTCCTTGTGACGGCCGTCGGAACGCAGATGCGTGGTCAGAATGCCGCGATCCGCGGAAGTTCCCGCCTGCGGCTGAGCCTCAAGCACCACCGCGCCCGCGCCGTCGCCGAAGAGCACGCAGGTTCCACGGTCGTTCCAGTCCAGGATGCGTGAGAAAGTTTCAGCTCCGATCACCAGCGCCCGCTTGAACGCACCGTTCCTCAGAAAATTGTCGGCGGTCGCCAGCGCGAAAATGAAACCCGTGCAGACCGCCTGGAGATCGAACGCGGCGCCGTGGTTGATGCCCAGACCGTTCTGGATCGCAACCGCCGTCGCCGGGAAGGTGTTGTCCGGTGTCGAGGTCGCCAGCACGATCAGGTCGATCGACTGCGTGTCGATCCCGGCATTGGCGATCGCCGCCTGCGCGGCCTTGAGACCGAGATGCGAGGTGAACTCACCTTCCGCCGCGATATGGCGCTGCTTGATGCCGGTGCGCTGGACGATCCACTCGTCCGACGTGTCGACCATCTTCGCCAGTTCGGCATTGGTCAGAATGCGCTCCGGCAAATAGGCGCCGTAGCCGAGCACAACCGAACGCATCACAGTCACGAGACAGCCTCCTGCGCATTCGGCACGATCGAAAGAGCGTGGCCGTCGCGGTTGAGTGTTTGATTGATCTTGGGCAGGAGATCGTAGCGAACCATGTCATAGCCAACATCGACAGCCGAGGCAAAGCCCTCGGCATCGGTGCCGCCGTGGCTCTTGATGACCACCCCGTTCAGTCCAAGGAAGACGCCGCCATTGACCTTGCGGGGGTCCATTTTGTCACGCAAGGCGTTGAACGCACCGCGCGCGAAGATGTAGCCGAGCTTGGAGCGCCAGGTCCGGCTCATGGCGCTGCGGAGATATTCCGCGATCTGCCGCGCCGTTCCCTCGGCCGTCTTGAGCGCGATGTTGCCGCTGAAGCCCTCGGTGACGATGACGTCGGCTGCACCCTTGCCGATGCCGTCCCCCTCGACGAAGCCGATGAAATCGAGCTGGGGCAGGTTCATCGCCCGGAGCAATTCGGCGGCTCCACGGACGGCCTCGACGCCCTTCACTTCCTCGACGCCGATATTGAGCAGCCCCACCGTCGGCCGTTCGAGATCGAACAGGACCCGCGCCATGGCGCTACCCATGATCGCCAGCGACGCGAGATGGCGGGCGTCGCCGCCGATCGAGGCGCCGACGTCGAGCACGACCGACTCGCCGCGCACGGTCGGCCACACCGCCGCGATGGCCGGGCGGTCGATGCCGGGCATCATGTGCAGGTTCAGCCGCGACATCGCCATCAGCGCGCCGGTGTTGCCGGCGGAGACGGCGACATCCGCCTCGCCCTTTTTGACGGCGTCGATTGCCAGCCACATCGAGGACGACTTGCGGCCCCGGCGCAGCGCCTGGCTCGGTTTCTCATCCATGCTGATTGCGATGTCGGCATGAAAGACCCGCGAGACGGCCTTCAGTGCAGGATGCGAATCAAGCTCCGCGTTAATCAACGCGCTGTTGCCGAACAGCAGAAATTCGACGTCGGTGTGCCGCATCAAGGCGAGTGCCGCCCCCGGGACCACCACCGATGCACCGAAATCGCCGCCCATGGCGTCAAGCGCGATTCGAACCTTTTGCGGCATAAGCGTCCCGGAAACCTGATTGTTGCGGCCTCGAAGCAACTGGCCGCGAGTTGAAAGCCATCGTTGCGACAGCGGTAGGCGGAGATCTTCGCCAAAAACAGCGCAGCCCCAGCCGGGCAGCGACAATAGCGTTTTTGTGGTGCGATACAACGGCTTGACCACAGCCGTTGGTTCGGTCAAGCGCTCCCGGCAGCGGCGTCACTTTCCCTTGGGTTTTTTGCCCCGAGGGGCGCCCGGCTTCTCCTTGAGCGCCTTAAGGGCCGCAAAGGGGTGCTCGTCGGGGTCTTCAGGTGTTTCGGGTGGGACGAATGCCACGCCCGGCTTGCGCGGATAGGGATCAATTCCCAAGGCAAGAAATTCAGTGGCCAGTTGGCCCAGGTCGATGGCGCCATGGACGATGGGTTCGGGCGGATCGGGAATCTCGGCGTCATCCCCCTGCTCCTTCTGAACCGATCTGGCGCTGACAGGGATTTGCGAGGGTGGCGCGAAAACAACCGCGATCTCTTCGTCGATGTCATTCTCGACGGGATCGAGCGAAACCACGCACGTCTGTTCGACCCGGGCCGTGACCTTGCCGGTGACGCTCACCCGGCCTTCGGTTTCAGGCACGACATCGAATGACGCCGTGGCGCGCAGCACCGCGTTGACCCCGGTTGCCCTGGCGATCAGATCGCGCTGAGCCGCGCTGGCTTCCAGAACCTGATGCAGTCCCGCTTCAGGCAACTGGGCAACCATCACCGGAAAGCTCCAGGGAAGGTCGCTGTTCGTCATATGACCCTTGCTCATGGCATTGCTCGCAGCAGATCAGCTTCAACTTTTGGAAATGTCCACGCGCCCGCGCGAACTGTCGTGTCATCCAGGGCCGCCAGACGGGCGCTGACATCGCGGACATAGCCCGCGAGCGCCTTCGCGCCCTCCACAGCCTCCTCCCCGTTGAAGACATTCCTGGACAGCGCCTGCGCCAATTCCCCCTCGCCAGCCTCGAAGGCCATGTCGTAAGCCGCCGAGCGTCCGTAGAATGCTTCGCCGAATGCCTGCATGCGCTTTGGGACGGTCAGATCTCCGACCCCCATTTCGCGCAGATTGTCATCCATGTCCGCGCAGAAATGGTCGAAAAGCGCCTGGGACAGGGCACTTCCATCCTCGACCGGCTGCAACCGGCGCAGCACCAGCCACAGGTGCAGGATCAGCATGTCGAATCGGCCATTAACCGTGTCGCGCACGCCGAGATCCGAGTAAAACGCCGGTTCTCGCGCTTGCGCCACGATCATGCCATAGATGGCTTCAATGGTGCCGCGCGGGACGGTGGGGTTCCTGAAGCGATTGAACGGCCAAAGCATTTTCGGTTCCACGTCGAAGCCGGTGGCGATTCCTGATCGTCCTGACGGCCCTTGGTGTGTTGAAATCGGAAGCCCTGCCCGGTACGTCAACGCTTCGGCTGATGCAAGAGGCAAGAAGGAAGGCCACGCCAGTGATCCGGCCCGGACATTCGTATGACCTCTCAGCAGGTACCTTTACGAATGTCAGAAGATCACTGGAATCATATTTTTCTGGTGTCCTTTCGTATCCGACGTTTGCTCGGGGGGCGCTGTAGGGTGAAGCAAACGTCGGATACGGGACACCAGATATGACTGTTTCCAGACAGCCCGGTTTCCAGATCGCCGGAGCGCGGCGCTTTGCTAGCCGCCTGCGCATGGCCGCCGTCACGGCGCTGGTCTGCGCGGCACTCACCGCCTGTACCGGCGAGCAGTTCCAGAAGGGCTACATCCTCCCTCCCGGTGCGCTTGAACAGATTCCGATCGGCGCCAGCCAGGACCAGGTCCTGATCGTGATGGGAACGCCGTCCACCGTCGCGACCCTGAGCGGCGAAGTGTTCTATTACATCTCCCAGCGCTCGGAGCGCAAAGTCGCGTTCATGCAGCAGCAGGTCATCGACCAGCGGGTGATCGCGATCTATTTCGACAAGAACCGGACGGTCCAGCGCGTTGCCAATTACGGACTCCAGGACGGCAAAATCTTCGACTTCATCAGCCGCACCACGCCGACCAGCGGACAGGAAATGAGTTACCTGACCCCGCTCTTCAAGCTGCTGAGCCCGCGCTGATTGCATCGCCCGTACCGGCGGTTCGGCCGCCGGTATTTTGCTGAGCGAAATATCGGCGCAACGGCCGCGCTTGCCGCCCCCAAACCAGACCGCTACGCTTCCTTCCAACGAGATCTCGCAAACGAGATGAAACTGGGAGGTTACCGATGACGCGTTCACTGTCGCGCCGCGCCGTGCTGTCAGGCACCGCGGCCCTCGCCACAAGTCCCCTTTGGCCCCGTCCGGCAAAATCCGCCGGCTGGCGTCCGACAGAAACGGTGCGGATCATCGTTCCGGCGGCGCCCGGCGGCAGTACCGACGTGATCGGCCGTTATCTCGCGCAACACTTGCAGCAGGAATGGGGCATATCGGCCGTCGTCGAAAACAAGTCCGGCGGCGGCGGTACCATCGGCACCGCGTACTACGTGCAGCAAAAGCCCGACGGCAACACGATCCTCGTGGGCAACCCGGGGCCGAACGCCGTGGCGTTCAGCATCTTCCGGTCCCTGCCCTACAAGGCCGATCAGTTGCAGCCGGTCAGCAACGCGATCCGGATTCCGAATATCCTGTCGGCGCATCCCTCAAGCGGCATCAAGTCGATCAAGGAACTGATCACCTACCTCAAGGCCAATCCGGACAAACTGAACTACGGGACATCGGGCGTCGGACAAAGCCCGCACCTCACGGCCGTCTGGTTCATGCAATTGACCGGCGTGAAGATGACACACATTCCGTTCCGCGGCGCCGGACCTGCTCTCACCGGGGCTCTGGGTGGAGACGTGTCGATCCTGTTCGACAACCTCTACCCGTCACTGCCGCAGGCGGAGGACGGCAAGCTCGTCGCGCTGGCCGTGACGACTCCGGAGCGCAGTTTCAAGGCGCCCAATGTCCCGACCCTGCGCGAGAGTGCGCCGGAACTTGCCAACTTCGACATCTCGTCCTGGTTCGGCATGTTCATGCAAGCCGGAACGCCGCGTCCGATCGTCGATGCGTACAACGCCGAGATCAAAAAGATGCTGGAACGCGACGACATCAAGAAGAACGTCGCCGCGATGGGCGCCGTGACCGATTACGGAACGCCCGAGCAATACACCGCCTTCATTGATGCCGAGATCAAGAAATTCGCCGGCATCATCAACAAGGAAGGTCTCAAGATGGACGTCAACTGACGGACACCTTGTCGTTTACAAGCAAAACGGCCGCCCCAAGGGCGGCCGTTCCCGTTTCGACAGGATCAGACTGACATCAGTCCCTGCGCGATAAACCTGTACCCTGCCTCCCAGCGCTGATGCTGTTCGGTATTTTCAGGATAGGGATTGTCGTGCGGCTCGTTGTTGAATCGCGCGAGCTTCCCCTGCTCGAACGGATCTCCGTCATCGGCTGCCATGGTTCCGCCTCCCTTGTTCAACGGGAGATAACGCGTGATCGTGACCGGGTTTCCCCGCGGTTCGAAAATTTTCAGCGGGGGTAACGATTCAACCCGCCATCAAATCGCAACAATCACCTGTGGCGACCGTGCAAAGAAAAACCCCGCGACGAGTGTCCTGAATCCGAAGTTCGCCATACCCTGCAGCATTTCCGTAGCGAACTTCGGATTCAAAAGGACACTCAAGTTATAATTCTCGTGTGGTTTCGGTTCGCAAGTCCGCAAATGAATGTGCTGCGGAAACAATGCGGACTTGCGAACCACCACACGAGCCGCGGGGTTCTTCGATTCTGGAATGCGACGATCAGTGCGCCAGGATCGCGAGCAGCAGCAGCGCCACGATGTTGGTGATCTTGATCATCGGGTTCACGGCGGGACCCGCCGTGTCCTTGTAGGGATCGCCGACGGTGTCGCCGGTCACGGCTGCCTTGTGAGCATCCGAACCCTTGCCGCCGTGATGGCCATCCTCGATGTACTTCTTCGCGTTGTCCCATGCGCCGCCGCCCGAGGTCATCGAGATCGCGACGAACAGGCCGGTCACGATCACGCCGAGCAGCATCGCACCGACCGCCGAGAACGCAGCGGACTTGCCAGCCGCTCCGCCACCCGCGATCGCATAGATCACGAAGTAGACGAAGATCGGCGACAGCACCGGCAGCAGCGACGGAATGATCATTTCCTTGATCGCCGCCCTGGTCAGAAGGTCGACGGCCTTGCCGTAATCCGGCTTGTCGGTGCCCTTCATGATGCCCGGCTTCTCGCGGAACTGGCGACGCACTTCTTCGACGATCGCGCCGGCAGCACGGCCCACGGCCGTCATGCCCATCGCGCCGAACAGGTACGGCAGCAGGCCGCCGAACAGCAGGCCGACCACGACATACGGATTGTTCAGCGAGAAGTCCGGGTTGACGCCGACGAAGTACGGACTCTTCGAGGCAATGAAGAACTTGAGATCTTCATTGTACGCCGCGAACAGCACCAGCGCGCCGAGACCAGCCGAACCGATGGCATAGCCCTTGGTGACGGCCTTGGTGGTGTTGCCGACCGCGTCGAGCGCGTCGGTGGACTTGCGCACTTCCTTCGGAAGACCGGCCATTTCGGCAATGCCGCCGGCATTGTCGGTGACGGGGCCGAAAGCGTCGAGCGCGACGATCATGCCGGCCAGCGCCAGCATGGTCGTGGTCGCGATCGCGATGCCGAACAGGCCTGCGAGGCTGTGGGTGACCAGGATGCCCGCGATGATGACGATGGCCGGAAGCGCCGTCGACTCCATCGAGATGGCAAGGCCCTGGATCACATTGGTGCCATGGCCGGTCACCGACGACTGTGCGATCGACTTCACCGGGCGGAAATCGGTGCCGGTGTAGTATTCGGTGATCCAGATGATCAGACCCGTGACCACGAGGCCGACGACACCGCACTCGAACAGTGCGAGGCCGGTGTACTTCACGCCCGCGAGCGGGCCGAAGCCGACCAGCTGATTAATCACGAAGGCCACGCCGAACAGGGACAGAACGCCGGTGGCGATCAGACCCTTGTAGAGCGCGCCCATGATCGACTGGCTGGCGCCGAGCTTGACGAAGAAGGTGCCGACGATCGAGGTGATGATGCAGATGCCGCCGATGGCGAGCGGCAGGGTCATCATGTTCACCAGCAGCGGCGACGTGGCGAAGAAGATCGCGGCGAGAACCATGGTCGCGACCGCGGTCACGGCATAGGTCTCGAACAGGTCGGCCGCCATGCCGGCGCAATCGCCGACGTTGTCACCGACGTTGTCGGCGATGGTGGCCGGGTTGCGCGGATCGTCTTCCGGGATACCGGCTTCGACCTTGCCGACGAGATCGCCGCCGACATCCGCGCCCTTGGTGAAGATGCCGCCGCCGAGGCGCGCGAAGATCGAGATCAGCGAAGCGCCGAAGCCGAGCGCCACCAAGGCGTCGACGACGGTGCGGCTGTTGGCAGGGAGCCCTGCGCCCTTGGTAAGGTACATGAAATACAGCGTCACGCCGAGCAGTGCGAGACCCGCGACCAGAAGGCCCGTGATCGCGCCAGCCTTGAAGGCGAGCTCAAGACCGCCGGCCAGCGACTTGGTCGCCGCCTGTGCGGTGCGCACGTTGGCGCGTACAGAGACGTTCATGCCGATGAAGCCGGCAGCGCCCGAAAGCACCGCGCCGATCAGGAAGCCGACCGCGACGAGAAGGCCGAGGAAGTAAGCCAGCAGCGCGAAGATCACGATGCCGACGATACCGATCGTCATGTACTGGCGCTTCAGATATGCCTGCGCGCCTTCGCGCACCGCCGCTGCGATTTCCTGCATGCGGGCATTGCCCGCATCTGCCCCAAGAACCGACGAGGTCGCCCACGCGGCGTAGACGATGGAAAGCGCTCCCGCGAGCACGATCAACCATAATGCTGTCATTGATGTTGCCTCAGATCCCCTGCTGTTTCCCCAGAAACGCCCCACAGGCCATACAGGGTGGCCGGACGCGCAAAAAAGAAGGCATGCTTCGTCAAAAGGCGAAAAGCTGCCTCAATTCGGCGCGGACAATGCCAAAATCATATCCTTGACGCAACGCCACCAGCAGCCGTGTGACCGTTTTTCGGGTGATTCAACAAATCCACCGAAGACGTTTTGGGTGCAGTGCGGAAGCGTCAGAAGTGACTGTAGGACAGGCGTTTCAGCGCCATCGACTGGCCCGCCGCATCGAGGAACCGGGGAGCAGCGGTTCCCGCCTCCACCCGGCCAATGCTGGTGACATCCACATCCGCATGCCGCGCAGCGGCGACGAACGAATCCCACCGATTCTCGGGGACGGTACACAGGACCTCGTAATCGTCGCCGCCCGACACCGCGGTCTCGATGTCCGCATTCCCGCTAGCGAGCAACGCGCGCGCGGGAGCCGAAAGCGGAACAGCCGTCAGGCCGATCGCGGCCGAGACGCCGGACGCGGCACAGAGTTTGGTGAGATCGCCGGCCAATCCGTCCGACACATCCATCGCAGCATTCGCATGTTCGCGGATTGCCACAGCGAGCGCATTGCGCGGCTGCGGCACACGATAGCGCTGGATCAGGAATTCACGCGATGGCGTATCGAGCCCCTCGCCCGCGATCTTGTCCTTGAGAACACGCAGGCCCAGCGCCGCATCGCCGATGGTGCCGGTGACAGCGATCCGGTCGCCGGGCTTCGCACCCGTGCGGCGAACCATCCGGCCCGGCGGCACACGGCCGAACGCAGTGATCGAGATCATCAGCGGTCCCGGCGTCGAGACAGTATCGCCGCCCAGCACCGGACAGCCGAAGGCCGAAGCATCTTCGCCGAGCGCGCGGGCGAATGGTGTCAGCCATTCGTCCCTCGCTTCGCGCAGCGCCAGCGTCAGCACAAGGCCCGCGGGCACGGCCCCCTTGGCGGCGAGGTCCGACAGGTTCACCCGCAACGCCTTGCGCGCGATGGTGTCGGCTGGATCATCGGGAAGGAAATGAACGCCCTCAACGAGGGCGTCTGTCGTCACGACAAGATCATCGTCTGACGATTTCAGGAGAGCCGCATCATCAACCAGGCCGAACGCGCCGGGATCGGTCGCGAGCGGACGGAAGTAGCGCGCGATCAGATCGTCTTCGCCCGATGCTTTGGCACCCGGCGCCGTCATGCTCAGTGTCCCGTCCGCGCGAATTCGCTCGCGCGGAACTGCCGCGCGATCTGGTCGAGCACGGCGTTCACCATGCCGGTTTCGTCCTTGTCGACGAAGGCATGCGCGACATCGACATATTCCGACACCACGACGCGCGCCGGAATATCCTTGCGGTGTTCGAGTTCATAGGCCCCTGCCCGCAGTGTCGCGCGCAGGATCGCGTCGATGCGCTTGAGCGGCCAGCCGCTTTCGAGCGCCTTGTCGATCAGCGGATCGAGCTTGCTCTGGTCGCGCACCACGCCCGAAACGACATCCTTGAAGAAGGCGGCTTCGGCAGGAAGGTACGTGTCGCCCTCCACTTCGTTACCGAGCCAATGGCTCTCGAACTCGGCGAAGATGTCGCCGATACCCGCGCCCGCGATATCCATCTGATACAGCGCCTGCACCGCGGCGAGACGCGCCGCGCCGCGCCGGTTGGCCTTGCGGTCGCCCGGTCCCTTGTCGCTGCCTTTCTTCGGATCGCTCATAGCGGTTTCGCCAGACGCTTCTTGATCCGCATCATGGTGAGCGCCGCGCGGGCCGCGTCGCCCCCCTTGTTCAGCTTGTCGCCGCGGGCGCGTTCCCACGCCTGCTCCGTGGTGTTGACGGTAATGATGCCGTTGCCGAGCGGCAGACTGCGCGCCACGGCGAGGTCCATCAGCGCGCGCGAGGATTCCATCGACACGATCTCAAAGTGAATCGTGTCGCCGCGCACAACGCAGCCAAGCGCAATCGCGCCGTCATACTGCCGGCCATTCTTCCTCGATGCATCGAGCGCGATGGCGATCGCCGCCGGAATTTCGAGCGCACCAGGCACGCTGATGACGTCGTAGCCGACGCCCGCGGCCTCAAGCTCCTTGATCGCTCCCTGAAGCAGCGCTTCCTGAATATCATCGTAAAAGCGGGCTTCGATGATGACGACGGTCGCGCCGCTGATATCGGTTTGGTCCTTGAGCTCTGCGCGCCGCGGTTCAGCCATCATTCCATCCAGTCAAAGGGGGTCCGTGTTTGCGCGTTTGTAGTCGCTGAGCGCTACAAAGCCAAGCACAACGGGCCCCTTTCAAGGCAGGGATGCAGCTTTAAGCCCGGCTCAAACGGCCTGCGCGACCTTGTAGTCGAACAAATAGCCATCCAGCGCCTTCTCGACCACGCCCTGCTGACCGGATTGCGCCGCAGCCAGCGTTACGGTGACATCGATGCCGCGCTTGCCGCCAGCCGCGACATCAATCCGCGCACCATCGGATCCGACAGCGTCCGTCACGACCTGCGCCACCAGACGCTGCACGGCATCGGTGCGGAGTTGCGGCTTGAAGATCTTGCCGACGCTGGTGACTGGAATGGCGTCGATGACGATAACCTGCTTCGGCCAAGCCGGGCGCTCCGCAATCAGCGGCTCGGCGAAAGCCTTCAGTTCATCGGCGGTCGCCTGCGCGCCCGGCTTGAGCGCCACATAGCAGACCGGCAATTCACCGGCGTACTTGTCGGGCTGGCCGACAGCCGCGGCCAATGCAACCGCAGGATGCGATTGCAGCGCGTCCTCGATCAGAACCGGGTCGATGTTATGGCCGCTACGGATGATGAGATCCTTCGAGCGCCCGGCGATGAACAGCCGCCCCTCGTCGTCCGTGTAGGCCAGATCGCCGCTGTCGAGGTAGCCGTCACGCAGCGCGCTGCCGTTCTGGCTCTGATCCTTGTAGCCCGGCGTGACGTTTGGCCCGGACACTGTCATCACGCCGACCTCGTGCGGCGCGCAGGCTTCCCCGAGCGAACCGTCCGCTGCGAGTTTGCGGACAACGACCTTGGTGTAGGGCAAGCGAATGCCGACCGAACCCAGCACGGGTTCCGCGGGACCGGGATCGATGGACACCAGCCCGCCCGTTTCAGTCATGCCGAGAATTTCGTGGATCGCCGTCCCGGTCATCTTCTGGTACTGCAAGGCAACTGCACGCGGCAGCAGCGACGCACCGGAGATGCTGTAACGCGCCGATGAAATGTCGGCATCGACCGGCACATTGAGCAGCGCGGCAAGCGCCGTCGGCACACTGCCGATCACCGTGGCGCGATAGCGCTCAACGATCTTCCAGAAGTTTTTGATGATGACGGGATTGCGCATGCCCGCCGGCGAGAGAACGATAATGTTCGCGCCAGCGATGAAAAACGACAGCCCGCATGAAATCGTCGCGGCGACATGAAACAGCGGCAGACCGTTGGGAATGGCATCGGTTTCGCTCAAATCCTGCAACACCGCTCCACCGAACGCCGCCGCGATCTGCATGCGATGGGTATGGGTGACGAGTTTCGGCGATCCGGTGGTACCGCCGGTGTGGAAGTAAGCGGCCACGTCGTCGCCGCCCCTCGCCTTGCCAAACGTCAGCGCATTGCCGTCCTGCGCCTTCAGCCCCGGACCAAATCCGAATACGCCTTCCGGCAACGGCGCATCCGACAGCGACACCTGCACCAGCTTGACGTCCGGCAGCAGCTTGCCGACCTCAACCGCCTTCTGCCAGATGTCGAGTTGCGGATGCGGGCCCAGCGCCACGAGAATCTTCGCGTCTGCCGCGCGAACGAGATCGGCGATGTTCTGCGCCTGGAGCAGGAAGTTGATCGGAACAGCGTAGCCCTGCGCTTCCGCCCCCATAACGTGAAATGCGTCTCGACCAGGCTCGGCAGGATGTAGGCGACTCCGGCGCCCGGCCCGCCGAGGCTCGCAAAGAAATTCGCCGCGCGGGTGACGCCCTCCAGCATCTGCCGATATGTCACAATGCGCGGTGTCTCGTCGTCAGCTCCCGTCATCAGCATGGTCAGCGCAGTGCGATCAGGATGACGTGACGCGCTCTTGGCAAAGATGTCGTAGACGCTGCGCGCATCGTAGCGCTGCTCCAGCGTCTTCTCGGTTTCGAACCGGACGACATCCTTGAGCGTTGCGACCGGGTAGGCGCTGAAAAGCGGCATGTCATTCCCCCTGTTGATTATTATCGGCCGATCGAAAGCCGGCGCATTTCGTCCGGGACGCTATTTAATTAATTTAACACCGTCAAGTTTTGCGAGCTGCGCGCCCGTTCGCAGCAATCCTGACAGGCTTTTTTGGACTGGCTTGCGGGACATCGGACATTCCCGCGCCCCTGGCGATAAGGCGCATGGAGGCGAGATGCAGTTCATCCCGCTCACGAACCGTCCGCAACAGGCCGCTCATGTGCATCATGACGATGCCATGCGCGGCAGAGAAGAACGTCTCGGCCAATGTCCTGGCGTCGCCCTCGATATGTCCGGCATCGACAAGCGCCTGCACGTAGGTGGTCATGGTGGCGCGGAAGCGCGTCATCGTCGCGGGAAACTGCGGTGCAATCGCCTCTTCAAGATTCTCCGTGAAAAAAATCAGCCGATAGGTGTCGGGGTGCTTCAGTGCGAAATCGAGAAAGGCCTGTCCGACGGCGCGTGCATTCTTGCGCGCATCCCTCGCCGGGTCGAACGCCGCTTCAAGATGGCCGCAAAAGCGATCAAGGGCGGCTGCCCGCATCGCCACCAGAATTTCGTCCTTGTTGGCAAAATAGCGATAGGCCGCGGTCTGGCTGTAGCCGAGCGCCTGGGCAATCCGGCGCATGGAAATCCCCGCGACGCCGTGCCTAGCAAAGAGCTTCTCAGCCACGCGAAGCAGCCGTTCCCGGAAGACTTCGACCTGCTGATCGGTGAGTTGCTTACGCATCCAATCCCGCCGCCCTGCCCCGCCAGCCCGCGCCGCCGGGCGCTTTCTATTTCATCTCGATCAATCGCGCGGCATAACGCGCCATCAGATCGATCTCCAGATTGACTTCCGATCCCGCGCGCCAGCCGCTCAGCGTTGTTACCTGGAGTGTATGCGGAATGATGAGAACGGAAAACGTATCGTCAACAGCGGTGTTGACCGTCAGCGAAGCGCCATCGAGCACCACCGATCCCTTCGCCGCGATGAACTTTGCAAGATCGCGCGGCGCGCGCAACTCGAACCTTGCCATGTCCGGCAGGTCTTCGCGCGAGACAATGGTGGCAACGCCATCGACATGCCCGGCAACGATGTGTCCGCCGAGTTCGTCGCCGATCTTGAGCGCGCGCTCGAGATTGAGGCGCGTCCCCTTGTCCCAGCCTTTCGCCGTTGTCAGCCGCAGCGTTTCAGCGGCAGCATCTACCTCGAACCAGGTCTTGCCCTGATCGACGCCGGACTGAACCACCGTCAGGCATACGCCGTTACAGGCGATCGATGCGCCATCCGCGATAGTGGCCTGATCGTAGCGGCACGCGATCCGCAGCCGGTGCAACTGCCCTTGCGCCGTCGGCGTGATGCTGGTGATTTCGCCAAGGTCCGTGATGATGCCGGTGAACATGGATGCCTTTCCCGCTTCCATCATGTCCGGCACAAGGCCGGCCATGACGGCCGCAAGTGTAATTTCTAAACGCGCTCATAGATCGTGAGAGTGTCTTTATCCAAGGCCTCGGTAGCACGCGCGCGCCAGCGAGGCGACTGGGTGACAACCGACAATGGCTGCGTATCGAGCGCCGGAATACCGTCCATGCCGATGGCGCCCTGCCCGCGCAGCAGCCAGACCTCGTCGGCCAGGCCGGCTCTCAGAAACGACGACGCCACGCGCGCACCGCCCTCCACCATCAGCCGCGTGATACCGCGCTCGGCCAGCGCGTTTAAAACGGCCCTGAGATCGAGGCCCGGCGTTGGTTCATTCGCCACAGGCACACGGATGACCTGCGCACCGGCCGCGCCAAGCTTCATCGCAGCGGGGGCTTCGGAAAGACCGGACGTCATGATCCAAAGCGGTGTCTGGCGCGCGGAATGCGCTAATTTGCTGGACCCCGGCAATCGCAGCGCACGATCCAGCACCACGCGCACCGGCGATTGTGCTTCCAGCCCCGGCAGCCGCACGGTGAGCAGCGGATCGTCGGCAAGCACCGTGCCGATGCCGACGAGGATCGCATCGCTCTGCGCGCGAAGCAGATGCACCCGCGCTTTCGCCGCTTCACCAGTGATCGCGACTGGCCGATGGCCCGCCGCGGCGATCTTGTCGTCGGCGGATACGGCAAGCTTCAAAATGACGAACGGGCGCTTCTCGCTGACGCGCAGGAAGTGACCTGCGTGATCGCGCGCGGCTTCGTCCTTGCAAAGGCCGACTTCCACTTCGATACCGGCGGCGCGCAGCCGCGCATGGCCCTGCCCGCCGACGTCGGGATTGGGGTCTTCGATGGCGGAGACAACCCGCGCGATGCCCGCGGCGATGATTGCGTCGGCACATGGCGGCGATTTCCCGAAATGGGAACACGGCTCCAGCGTGACGTAAAGCGTCGCGCCGCGCGCAGCTTCGCCCGCGCGCTTCAACGCCTCCGGCTCGGCATGAGGCCGCCCGCCGGGCTGGGTCCAGCCGCGCCCGACGATGACGCCATCCTTGACGACGACCGCGCCGACGGCTGGATTCGGCCAGGTGTGGCCCTGCCCGCGCCGGCCGAGCGCCAGCGCAAGCTGCATGTAACGCAAGTCTTGAGACGGGATATCAGATTGCATGAGGTCAGCTATATCCGGCAAAGCAAGCAAGCGTAGCGGATTAGCAGACCCCGCGCCGTCAAAAAATCACTTGCGCACGACCACCGGACGCGGCGGTTCGTCCTCGCCCGACAGTTCGCCGAGCACGGCCTCGAAATCCTTGGCCTCGCGGAAGTTACGATAGACCGACGCGAAGCGGACATAGGCCACGTCATCGAGCTGGCGCAGATGCTCCATCACGGTCTCGCCGATGACCTCCGACGAAATCTCCGCCTCGCCGCCGCTTTCAAGCTCGCGCACGATGGCCGACACCATCTTCTCGACCCGCTCGGGATCGACCGGACGCTTGCGCAGGCTGATCTGGAGCGAGCGCACCAGCTTGTCGCGGTCGAATGGAACGCGGCGGCTGTTGCGCTTGATAACCGTGAGTTCGCGAAGCTGCACGCGCTCGAAGGTGGTGAAGCGGAAGTTGCACGCCATGCAGACGCGGCGCCGCCTGATCACGGCCGAGTCTTCGGTCGGCCGTGAATCCTTTACCTGCGTATCGAGACTGTTGCAGCTTGGGCAGCGCATTCAGCGTTCCCTTAACTGTAGATCGGGAAACGGCTGGTGAGTTCCTTCACCTTCTCCTTCACCGACGCCTCAACCAGAGGCGCAGAGCCCTCGCCCGACTGGGCGACGGCGTTGAGCACTTCCGAGATCAGCGCACCGACCTGCTTGAACTCGGCAACACCGAAGCCGCGCGTGGTCGCAGCCGGAGTGCCGAGGCGCAGGCCCGAGGTCACGAACGGTTTTTCGGGGTCGAACGGAATGCCGTTCTTGTTGCAGGTCAGACCGGCGCGGACCAGCGCCTTCTCCGACACATTGCCCTTGAGGCCCTTCGGCCGCAGGTCGACCAGCATCAGGTGGTTGTCGGTGCCGCCGGACACGATCTCGAACCCGTTGGAGCGCAGCGTCTCCGCCAGCGCCTTGGCATTCTCGACCACGTTCCTGGCGTAGATCTTGAAGTCCGGCTGCAACGCTTCCTTGAAAGCGACCGCCTTGGCCGCGATCACATGCATCAGCGGGCCGCCCTGCAAGCCGGGGAAGATCGCCGAGTTCAGCTTCTTGGCGATCACCTCATCATTGCTCAGGATCAAGCCACCGCGCGGGCCGCGCAGCGACTTGTGCGTCGTGGTCGTGGTGACATGCGCATACGGCACCGGCGACGCATGGACGCCGCCCGCGACCAACCCTGCGAAGTGCGCCATGTCGACCAGCAGATACGCGCCGACGCTGTCAGCGATCTCGCGGAAGCGCTTGAAGTCCCATGCGCGCGAATAGGCCGAGCCGCCGGCAATGATCAGCTTCGGCTTGATCTCTTCCGCCTGCTTCGCCACCGCATCCATATCGATGATCTGATCCTCGCGGCGCACGGTGTAGTGCATCGGCTTGAACCACTTGCCGGACATGTTGACCGGCGCGCCGTGCGTCAGATGTCCGCCCGCGGCAAGATCGAGACCCATGAAGGTATCGCCCGGCTGCAACAGCGCCAGGAACACAGCCTGGTTCATCTGGCTGCCGGAGTTCGGCTGCACGTTGGCGAAGTTCGCGCCGAACAGTTTCTTGGCGCGATCGATGGCGAGGTTCTCGGCGACATCGACGAACTCGCAGCCGCCGTAATAGCGCGCGCCCGGATAGCCTTCCGCATACTTGTTGGTCATCACCGAGCCCTGCGCCTCGAGAACGGCGCGGCTGACGATGTTTTCGGATGCGATCAGTTCGATCTCATGCTGCTGGCGACCGAGTTCACCCTTGATCGCGTTGGCGATCTCCGGATCGGCCTGCGCGAGCGAAGCCGTGAAAAACGAGTCGGGAGCGGAAGCAGTCTTGGCAGATGAGCTCATTGCGGAATGTCTCCACCGCCGCAGCCTTCAGGATCGGCTACAGGCGGCCTGATTGGGAGCACTTTCGGACGAAAACCCGGTTTCGGGCTTCCCAAAAACTGCTCCGGTGTCATCTAAGGGCGGCAGGCGCGAGATACCATATCTGGCGGGGGTGGCCAAGTTCCAAGCCCGTGGGCCGCTATTTATGCGGAGCATGGCCGTCCACAGTCGGCGCAGTGGGCTGCATACCACCCGGCGTGTGCGAAGGCCCTGAAATGGCTGTTTTGGCGGTTTCAGCCCGGTACGGCCTCCTACGGCGGCCCTTTTTGCCCACATTCCGGGTTCCGGATCGCCGGGGTTGGGCAAAATACCCGCCCTAAAGAGCCCAAAAGCGCAAACCCGAACCGAACCGCTTACAGCCGCGCGCAGAGGAACATCACGTTCAGCGAGCACGCAGCCAGCAGCACGAGCATCAGCGCGACCTGCAAGCGGTCGCCGGCGAATTTGAGAATCGGCCTCATGATGTGAGGATGATGGAAAGAGTCCGCGCAAGAGTCTCGGACGATATTTTTGCTCCCTGAGGCTAAGGATTCAGGACTCGTTTACGAGTCGATTCTCTGTTCCAGGACGCGAAAAGGCGCCCGAAGGCGCAGCGCATGATCCGCCGAAGCGTGAACGGTTCGGCGCAAAGATCATGCGCCTTCAAATAATTTAAGAGCGCGATCTTTTGTCGATCGCGCCCTCAAGTCGCTCGTCCCACACCAGGGGAAACTCGTGCGGAATTCTTCCGCGTGCGTCTTCAAGCGCACTTCGGTAACAGCCGGAGGGCACCGGCAAAAACTGTAGGAGGATTTAGTGCAGGCCGCCGGTCTTTTTGAACCGGCCGGCTGACCCGCTTATCCGATGCTCAGAGCCGATACAGGATCTGGTCGGTCCAGAAGCGCTCAAGGCGATGCAGCGACTTGTTCAGCGTCGCGAACTCAGCGTTCGAGATGCCGCCCACCTGCTCCACCGTCTTGACGTGCTTCTGATACAGCGCGTCGACGATGTGGCGGATTTCCTGGCCCTGCGCGGTCAGACGGATGCGGACCGAACGGCGATCGACGCGCGAACGCTGATGATCGAGGAAGCCCATCTCGACAAGCTTCTTCAGATTGTACGAAACGTTGGAGCCGAGATAATAGCCGCGCGTGCGCAGCTCGCCGGCGGTCAGTTCCTTGTCGCCGATGTTGTAGAGCAGCAGAGCCTGCACCGAATTGATGTCGGCGCGGCCGCGGCGATCGAATTCGTCCTTGATGACGTCGAGCAGACGGCGATGCAGACGCTCAACCAGCGTAAGCGCTTCGAGGTAAAGCGGCTGCACGGGTGCAGCGGCGTTGTCGCGTGCGGGCTCAATGGCCGTAGCGGCGGACTTGATCATGACACTTCCCCTGTTGTCGTTTTTACGACTTATTCGACGAAACTTTTGTCTCGCCTGATAGGTGCAAACTAAGGGAGGCGTTTGAAGATCAGCTTAAATAACAGCATAAAGAGATGGTTTATTTGAAACGGTGAATCGTATGTTACACCGATAAAACAAGGGCTTTTTGTTAGTTTTGATTCACCCAAACGGGCCGATGTTCACGCTTCGTCGCAGGCCCTGTCGCATTCCAGCACACGTTCGCTCGAATTTGAAAGATTCCGTCAAGCATCAAGGCGAAGGCGCCCCGCCGCGATAAATTGCGCGCCGCACCAGTGTCCCGAATCCGAAGTTCGCTTCATGGACAATGATGCGGTCTTGCGAGCCATTCCACTATGGCGGCCGTTCCCGCGCCGAAAACCACGCCAGAACGAGATAGGCGGCGAGCAAAATCAGGGAAACGAGAACCGCGAACAGGTTGCCACCATAGATCGTGGGAAACATCAGCTCGATCACGGCGGTCGAAACAATGGTCGTGAGCCACACCACGGCGCCCCACGGCGTCGCGAGCCACAGTCCCACTGCCGCGACCAGCTCGATCACCGCGAAATAAACCGTGGCCGTCTGCCACTGCGTGGTCTGCGCCTCGAACGCGCCCTCCTCGCCGCCGATGAAGCCGGTGATCTGCGCCCAGTGATAGAGGCCCTTGATCATCGACAGCACGGCCATGACGCGCAGGAACAGCACGAGGCGCGTTGTCCATGTGCTCTCGCCCGTTTCCGCATCCGGCGACGTCATTGCCGTGACCAGATTAACCTGATCGCGCGGCACGTCGTCGTTCGCGCCTCGGCCCATGCGCGCGGCCATCGATTGCCGGGTATCCTTGTTCATGCCGTGTGTTTGGCGCTTTATGCCGGTAAAATCAATCCGCCCATGACGCCCCGTGCGGTGACGGACGGCCCGGCAGATGCTACATATAGAATATCTTTTCTGCGCAGGAGTGGCATCAAGATGGCGATCAAATTCGGGCGTCCGATCGAATTGCGGGATACGCCGCACCGGGACACAACCGCCGCCCCCTCCCTCGATCTGACCACACGCATGCGCCGCAACCGCAAGTCCGAATGGGCACGGCGGCTGGTGCGCGAGAATGTGCTCACCACCGACGATCTGATCTGGCCGCTGTTCGTGGTCGATGGCAGCAACCTGCGCGCGCCGGTCGCTTCGATGCCGGGCGTCGATCGCCTGAGCGTCGATCAATGCGTTCGGGACGCCGAGCGCGCAATGAAACTCCGCATTCCCTGCATTGCGCTGTTTCCCTACACCGAGCCGTCATTGCGCGACGAGACCGGCTCCGAAGCGCTGAACGCGAACAATCTGGTTTGTCAGTCGGTGCGCGCGATCAAACGGGAATTTCCCGATCTCGGCGTTCTCTGCGACGTGGCGCTCGATCCGTTTACCAGCCACGGCCACGACGGGCTGTTGCAGGATGGCAGGATCCTGAACGACGAAACCGTCGCCATTCTGGTGCAGCAGGCGCTGGTGCAGGCAGAGGCCGGCTGCGACATCATCGCGCCATCGGACATGATGGACGGCCGTGTCGCCGCGATTCGCGCCGGTCTGGACCGCGCCGGTTTCGGCGATGTGCAGATCATGGCCTACGCCGCGAAATACGCGTCCGCATTCTACGGCCCGTTCCGCGATGCCATCGGCTCGGCGAAAACGCTGACCGGCGACAAGCGCACCTATCAGATGGATTCGGCGAATTCGGATGAAGCGCTCCGCGAAGTCGAGCTCGACATCGCGGAAGGCGCCGACATGGTGATGGTCAAGCCCGGCATGCCCTATCTCGATATCGTGCGGCGCGTGAAGGACACCTTCGCGATGCCGACCTTCGCCTATCAGGTGTCCGGCGAGTACGCGATGATCGCAGCCGCCGCCAACAACGGCTGGATCGACGGCGAACGCGCGATGATGGAAAGCCTGGTTGCATTCAAGCGCGCCGGCGCCGACGGCGTCCTGACCTACTTCGCAGCACAGGCGGCGGAGAAGCTGAAGGCCGGGCTCTAGAATTAGCTGGCTATCTCTCCTTGCGTTACCCGCTTTCGCGGGGCGATGATTTGTCATTCCGGGATGCGCGGTCATTTCTCTACCCGTCATTCCGGGATGCGCCGAAGCCTGACCGGCAGCGCGATCTCTTCCCTCCGTCATTCCGGGCGCGCGAAGCGCGAGCCCGGAATCCATTTTCCTGTCGCGATCATGGATTCCGGGCCCGCCGCTCCGCGGCGCCCCGGAATGACAGCGGGTAATATTGAGTGCGGGTAATCAAGCGTAGCCCGGATGGAGCGGGACAGCGCCACACACGCGATGTCGTCCCCGCGAAAGCGGGGACCCATAACCACCG